>SLNM01000144.1 GCA_007133055.1 Lentisphaeria bacterium | reverse complement strand
TGCGGCCGTAAACCGGTCGCGGCGTACTGGACGTACGGCAATGATCGGTGTCGGTTGCAAGTTGTTGAGATTGCGTGCAATGGTGCCTCGCAGTAGATGGCTCATGAATTATTCAGGCTAGTCGATTCAACCAACATAAAAAAAGAGAGAATTGTCAGTATGGCCACAAGCGCATATCGCAACAAAAACCTTCGTCGTCCACGCAAAACCGCCGGACAGCGGCGCCAGCGCATGAAGAACCACCGTCGTCGCCTGCTTGCTCTGGGCGTGCTGGATGAAGCGGCGATCAACAAGCTCGGCAGCAAGGAGCTGCGCCAGACACTGGTAGCCGCCGAACAGGAAGCAGCCCGCGGAAAAAGCGGTCTCTGATTTTCGGAGCGAGGTTCATGAATCCCCGCGGGCATCTGGAGACGGCGGGCCTCCGCCGTTGATCACCGTCCGAGGCCGGACGGCTCCAGGAAATAATCGTCCACCGCTCTTGCGTGTTATGCCGTAGCCTTTGGCGAAAGCAGGTAGCCCGCTATCGTCGGCCGAACAACATCCCCGGAAGGAAGGAACGTAAGTATGAGCAATGCCGGAAAGCGCTACGTCCAAGTTGGTCTGGGCGGGCGGCATTCGATGTTTCGGAATGCCATTTTCAATGACTACCGCGAGCAGGCCGAGCTGGTCGCGCTGTGCGATCATAATCCCGGTCGTGTGGCCCACGCTCAGAAACAGACCGAGGATGATTTTCAATGTCGGCTGCCCGGCTATGACGCCGCCGACTTCGACCGGATGATCGCGGAGGTCAAGCCTGACTGCGTAATTGTCACCACCATGGACTCGACCCATCATCAGTATCTTTGCCGGGCCATGGAGCTGGGGTGCGATACGATAACCGAAAAGCCGATGACCACCGACGAAGACAAGTGCCGGCAAATTCTCGAAACTCAGGCGCGGACCGGCAGGAAATGCACGGTCACCTTCAATTATCGCTACGCCCCTCCCCGAACTCAGATCAAAGACCTGCTGATGTCCGGTGTGATCGGCAATGTCCTGTCAGTTGATTTTCACTGGATGCTTAATCTGCACCACGGCGCCGACTATTTCCGGCGCTGGCATCGCAACAAAAGAAATTCCGGCGGCCTCATGGTTCACAAGGCCACTCATCACTTCGACCTGGTCAATTGGTGGCTGGGCACCGTGCCCGAACGAGTGTACGCTTCGGGGCATCGCCGCTTCTACACCCCGCAAACCGCCGAACGCTACGGACTGACCAGCCGGGCGGAACGCTGCTATCAGTGCCCGGAGGCGGGCGGGTGCAGATTCCATTTGGATTTGGCGGCGGCGGAAAGCATGCGCCACCTCTATCTCGAATGCGAAAAACATGACGGATATTTTCGGGACCGGTGTGTCTTCAGCAAGGACATCGATATCGAGGACTCGATGAATGTGGTCGTCGACTATCGCGGCGGCGCTAAGCTAACCTATTCCCTCAACGCTTTTTGCGCGTGGGAGGGATATATCGTCACTTTCAACGGCACGGCAGGTCGCCTTGAACACAAATGCCAGGAATCGGTTTATATCAATGCCGATGGCAGTGTTCCCGGAATGTTGAACAAGGAGGGAACGTGGACCCGCGTCTTCCCTAATTGGCGGCCGGCCTATGAAGTGGAATTGTGGACCGGCAGCGGCGGGCATGGCGGAGCCGACCCGGTGATGCTTGACTACATCTTCGCGCCCGAGCGGCAGTCGGCCGACCCCTATTTGCGGGCGGCCGACCAGCGCGCCGGCGCCTGGTCAATTCTGACCGGCATTGCCGCCAATCACGCGATGCGGCGGCGGCAGCCCGTGGTCATCGACGAGCTGCTGCCCGGGGTGGAACCGCCCGACTATCCGGCCATGCCGGTGGCAAGTCAGCCATTGACCATGCCGCCTGCCTAGCCGGTTTAATCCCGCAAATTCGGCCATGCCTATTTTTGAACGGAAAGTGGCCAAGGCAAGAACGATTCAATCGCGGGGCGATTGATAATATTTTTTGTGTCTTTTGTGGCTATTTATATTTAGTTTCAGGGGCGAACTTGACCCGTGAATTAAACAGGCTAAGTCTGGCGAATTCCAGAGAGTTGCGATATGCAGATTTCGACGGACAACTCCACCACGAATTCCTGTTATTCCTTCCTCAGCCAGTCGGCATTGGTCGCGCTTGAAAGCTGGGCCCACTGGGCCGACCGGCAACGATGCCTTCATGCCGCCGACGCCAGGCTCGCGTGTTTTGGGCCGGGCTACCTCCACTGGGGTGTGCAGTCGAACTGGAATTATATTGCCGTCATGGCCACGCTTTCCGCGCAGCCAAAGGTCGCCGAGGCCGGGCGCTGGCGTCGGCGGGCGCTGGCCGCGCTGCGCTACGCGTTGGCGACGCACGCTACTGGCACGCTGGCGGGCAACGACGGCCGGCAATGGGGGCACAGTTGGATCAGCGCGCTGGGCGTTGAGCGGGCGATGCACGGTCTTCGGCATTTGTTTGAAAGTATGGGGCCGGAGCTGCGGCGGGGATTGCGGCGGCTTTTACTCAGCGAGGCGGAATGGATTTATCATGACGGTCGCAGGCAGGCGGAAAGACACGGCGTAATCG
This sequence comes from Lentisphaeria bacterium, assembly GCA_007133055.1. Classification (GTDB taxonomy): domain Bacteria; phylum Verrucomicrobiota; class Lentisphaeria; order Oligosphaerales; family PUNB01; genus SLNM01. The sequence continues at coordinate 2,497 of SLNM01000144.1, read as the reverse complement.
CCGGACGATGGAGTGCGGACGGTAAAAACGTGCCGGAGTCCAATATCTGGTGCGGCGCCTTCCTTTGGCGCGTTGCCTGCATGTATCCGCAGGAGCCCGCGGCGGCGGCTTGGCGGGAGCGGGCACATCAGTACCTGATCAACGGGGTTTCCGTGCCCGCAGACGAGAATGACCATACTCGGATGGCCGGCAAGAGTGTCGGAGAACGATATGCCGGCGCTAATTTCTTCCCTCGCTACGCACTTGACCATCACGGATATTTGAACGTCGGCTACATGGCGATCTGCCTTAGCAATGCGGCCATTCTGCATTTCGACGCCAAACAGCACAATTTCCCCAGGCCTGAAACCCTCGACCACCATCAGGACGACCTGTGGCGGGTACTGCGACGCATGGTGTTTCGCGACGGACGCCTGGCCCGTATCGGCGGAGACTCCCGCGTTCGCTATGCCTATTGCCAGGAATATTTATTGCCGGCTTTGCTCTATGCGGCGGATCGGTTCCGCGATCCGCACGCACTGGCTCTGGCGGAGCAACAGCTCGGCTGGAGCACCAAGGAAGCGGCGAACCGCCGGGACGGATCGTTCTACGGTGGCCGCGTCTCGTGGCTGGCTCGCACCAATCCGCATTATCATACCCGACTCGAGTCCGACCGGGCGGTGGTTCTGGCCATGCTGGTCAACTATCTGCCCCTGGTCGATCCCCCGGCTCCGGCCGTCGATGACTTTGAAGATTCTGTCGAGGGTGGCTGGTGCGAAGTGGAGCATGGTGCGGCACTGCATCGCAGCGCCACCCGCTTCGCCTCCTTCTCCTGGCGCGCCTATGGTCTCGGCCAGGCACTGTGCGTGCCGCCGCGGCACTCCGATTTGGCCGAATGGTCGCGCAACCTATGCCCGGTGGTTCGTTTCCTGGGCGACCATCATCCGGACGGACTGCCGCACCGGCGGCTGCAAGGATATACCATCGCTTCGTTCCCGGGCGGTTTCGTCACCTGCGGCTCGATCATGGAGGGAGCCGATGTGAAAGTCGACGAAGGCGCCTTCTGCACCGACCAGGCGAGTGCCGATCTGGCTTTTGCAGCCTTGCCGGACGGACATACTTGCGTGGTGCTGCAGCGAGTGACGGCCGCCGCCGACCGCCGAGGAGTGCTCGCGGAGCTGAAGGGGCTTCACCTGAACGTGCCAAATGACTGGTTCAACGGACACCGCCGTAAATTCATTGCGGCAAAAGGGGCTCTCGAGCTGGCTGCGCCGGCTTCCCGCGACGAAACAATCGCTCTCGACGGAGACTGGGTCAACGTGGACGACACTCTCGGAGTCGCTCTGTGCCGCGGACTCGGCGACAGGCTCGTCATCGACCGGTCAGCCCAGGCAAGGGGCGGTGTCTATCGCTCTCTGGCGGTCGAGGAGATTTGCTGCGGGCACAGAGAGCGGCCAGCCCCCGTCGACCCCGCCGAGACCCTGCTCGATGTGGGGTTCGCGGTTTTGGCGGGGGCGACTGCCGAGCAAACTGCGCAATGCTCGGTCGAACGACTGACCCTGGCAAAGCCGGACCTGCGCGGCTTGCGGGTTGCCGGCTTCGACGGGAAGACCTACGCTGTGGTCGCTAATTTTGGTTCGCATGACACACCGGCCGAATTGTTCGGCCGTTCGGTTCCGCTGCCTGCGGGGACGGCCGCAGTGGTCTCCGACACAGGCTGGATGTCGGGCGACAATGATGGCGCCAGGCACTCCTGGCGGGCGGCTTCCAGGAAACGTTGCCCTTCTCCGTGAGGGATTGCGGGAGGGATTGCGGCTAAGCCGCTGCAACTGACTTTGAGAAAGATTTTTACAGGATTTTCGAGTGCCAATTGAGAGGTTAGACGGTTGATTTTGCTCCGAAATCGGTGCTGTAGGGAACCGACGTTTCACGTAAGTCCCCTATATAACTGGCTTTTAAACGGGCGCTCACGCAGATTCGCCAGTCTGCCCGGTTTCCAGCCAGAGGATTTCCTCGGAAGTCAACCTCACTTGCAAACCAGCGGCGGCCTCCCGCATTTCGGCCAGGGTGCGCGGGCCGACCAGGGCGAAGACGGGAAAGCTTTGGTGCAGGACATATGCGAGGGCGATGTTGATCGGTGCTACGCCCTTGCGCCGGGCCAGTTCGATCGCCCGGTCGCGCCGCTGGAAATTATCCTCCGAATACCAGCAGCGGGTCAGTTCCGTATCCTCTAAACGCTGGCGGCCGGCTCGCTCGGTGAAAAAGCCCCGGGCCTGGCTGGACCAGGCGAAGAGCGGGGTTTGGCTTCGCTCGAACCAGGCTTTTTACCCCGGCTCCGAGGCGGCCACGCAACCGGCCCAGACCGGTTCGACCATGCGCGCCAGGCTGAAATTGTTGCTGACCGCGGCGATCCCGCGCAGCCCCCTCTCCGCGGCGTAGGCGTTGGCCGCCTCGATCCGCTCGACGGACCAGTTGGAAACTCCGAACAACCGCAGACGCCCGGCCCGACCCTGCTCGT
>SLNM01000052.1 GCA_007133055.1 Lentisphaeria bacterium | reverse complement strand
CTTTTTCTCCGACACCTTCTGCCGGCCAGTGGGCGAGGGCGGGGCTGTCTTCGCAGGGGGCGGACTCTCCGCTGCGTCCGCCGCTCTTTTTCTCCGACACCTTCTGCCGGCCAGTGGGCGAGGGCGGGGCTGTCTTCGCAGGGGGCGGACTCTCCGCTGAGTACTTTTTCATGCTGCGACCGCAGTCAGTCGGTACGACGCTGCGGAGGTCGGCTTCTGAAAGCCGCCGCCCACACTACTGCTTTCCGGCCTCCCCGACTCCTTCTACCGGCCAGTGGGCGAAGGCGGGGGTCTCGTAGGGGTGGGCCTGTTTGAGAGCGTCGATCACAGCTGGCAGACAGGCTGGGGAGCAGACCATTTCGATCCGGATTTCGGCTACCTTTTCAACCTCCCCACGACTGCCGATAAAGGGCTGGCTGCCTTCCTGCGGTCTGAACTGGCCGACTCCGCTGGTCTGCCAGCAGCAGCAGTCGTAGTTGCCGAGACGTCCGGCGCCGGCCGCAAAGACTGCCGCTTTCACTGACTCGGCCTGCGCCTCCGGAACATAGAATACGAGAAGATGATGCGGGTGCGACATAGTATCATCTATTTTTTTGTCTTGCTGCCTCGGGCTTGTGTGTCGCGGGTGATGATGGTCATGTCCGGCGAGGCTATGATCACTTTGCTGTGGGGCGGCAAAGACTTGGTGATCCAGGTGTTGCCGCCAATGACCGAGTCATGGCCGATGGTTACATCGCCGAGAATCGTGGCGCCCGCATAGATAGTGACGTTGTCCTCGATGTTGGGATGGCGCTTGCCGCCCTTTATCAGACGACCCCTTTCATCCTTGGGAAAGCTCAGGGCGCCCAGGGTGACACCCTGATAAATCTTCACCTGGTTCCCCAGGACAGCGGTTTCCCCGACTACCACGCCAGTGCCATGGTCGATGAAGAAACTGTGGCCGATGGTGGCGCCGGGATGAATGTCGATCCCGGTCAGAGAATGGGCGTACTCGCCCATTACCCGAGGAATCAGCGGGACACGCCGCTGATATAGCTCGTGGGCAAGTCGGTGGATGGCGATGGCGCGAAGACCGGGGTAGGCAATCACCACTTCGTCGGTCGAGCGGGCGGCGGGATCGCCGTCGAGAGCGGCCTGGACATCGGTCTTCAGGGTTTCCCGCAGCTCCGGCAGCCGGTCCAGAAATGCAATGGTGGTGGTTTCCGCCTGTTCCAGGCAGTCGTAGCCGGTTTCGCAGTCCAGCCGGCAGCCATAGGCCAGGGCGCGTTCGACCTGCACCGTCAGGCCATGGAAAATGTCGTTGATGGTAGTGCCGACGGCAAACTCGATGCCCGCCTGATTGAACTGTCGCCGACCGGTGTAGCCGGGGAAGATCATTTCCAGAGTCGATTCCAGGAGGTTCACCACTTCGTCGCTCTGGGGCATGTTGATGCCGTCTATATGGTTGATTCCGCATTCGTCCTGATAAGTGGCGCAGAGCCTGGCAGTGATCTGGCGGGCCTGCTCGCCGGTCCAGCGGGAGCGGTACTGGCGTTGCAGGCTCTGGTTGCACAGAGGCGAAGAATCGCGGTTGGTGCGCTGGTTCATGTTCCTGATCCTTAACAAAGACACGGGGCGTTGGCCGCAGGCCAAATCAGTCTGCGGCACCGCGCCCCGGTCGCTTATGGTTGAGCAAGGACACAGGCGTGTCTTTGCCGGGCAGCCTACATGCCGCCTTCGGCCATCATGGCCCGCATGGTCTGAACATCCGCTTCGGAGAGCGTGAAGCTCAGCTCGGCCTGATTGCCATCATGCCGGGCCTGCAACGATTGCAGCATCGGCAGTGGTTTTTCTCCGAGCATCATGCCGGCGAACATGCGAATGGTGCTGATGACCATGTTATCGAAAAACTGGGTCATGCCGGCGGCATCGTCGGGATTTTCGAATACGCCAATCAGGCTGACCTGCGCCTGGTTCCCCATGCTCAGGCTCAGCGATGCGCCGTTCAGCGAGCCCATGGCTTTCTGGGCGGCCGCCGTGGGATCGTTGGGCGAGGCCGCGGCCGCTTCTTCGGCCGCACTCGCCTTCAGTGCCGGAGTCATGGCGAAGATCACATAGGCCTGGGCGCCGGGGCGCACGGTCTGCCGGATTTGCTGAAGTTCCGCGGACAGCGCCTCAACCCGTCCGGCATTGGTCCGGTCGATGGCTTCCCGCAGGGCGGCCTGGGGGCCAAACAGACCAATGCGGTCCCCGCCGATCATGGCGATCGAGATGGAGTCTGCGTCCACCTCGGGACCCATCTCGGAAATCGTGTAGATGGTGACCCCGCCGTGGGCGGTTTCGGTGATTTGCGGTTCCTCGCCCTCTTCCTCGGCAACCGCCTCGATGAACCTGACCAATTGCTCGCCGGTAACCGGCTTCTTCAGCTCGACCGCACCGGTCATGAGCAGCTCGTCCATGGAGGGCGGATCGGCGGCTTCAAAGTCGATGTTTGCCAAGCTGATGGAAAAAAGCCCGGCGACAATGTCGTCGTCGGTCAGGCCGGTTACTTCCTTGAATTTCTCTTGCAGTCGATTGAAGTCCTGGCCCTGCATTTCCTGGCCGACCTTGCCCATTTCTTCGCTCAGATCCTGGAGCACTTTGCCGATGGCTGTGTTGCGTGCGGCTTCGGCGTCGTAGTAGGCGACGACGTTGGCGCCGGGTACGATCGCCGCCTGCAAGCCTTCGCTGCCGGCTTTGGCCGTCCCGCGCTCGTTGCCGCAGCCGACCACCAGGCCGAGTGTCAGCAGACCTACTGCCAGTCCTGTCTTCATGGTTAGTTTGATGGTTTCTTTCATGACTCGAGGTTCCTTTCTTTTTTGGGTTTTTTTCTTGCTCCAGCCAAGTAAACCGACTTGACTGGGGTTTGATGAGGATAATATTACACTGATTATTGTTTAGTCCAATCGTGTTTTACACTTTTTCTCGGAGCCTGTTATGAGTCCGATTCGCCAGGCGCCTCGCGGCCTGCGTTTGCATATAGGTTTGTTTGGTCGTCGCAATGTGGGCAAGTCTTCGGTGCTCAATTGTTTGGCCAGGCAGCAGGTGGCCATTGTTTCGGAGACGGCCGGAACGACTACGGACCCGGTCGAGAAACCAATGGAACTATTGCCACTCGGCCCGGTTCTGTTTATTGATACGGCCGGAGTTGATGATGTCGGCGCTCTGGGGCGGCAACGCATCGAGCGGACCCGGCAGGTTTTTGCCCGCACCGATTTGGCGCTGCTGATTGCCGAGGCGGCAGGGGGGTGGGGTGCTTTCGAGTCGACCTTGCTCGAAGAGTTCAGGACTCGCGGGATTCCGACGGTTGTGGTCTTTAACAAGGCTGACCAGGGGGAGGTGCCGGGGGCGGTTCTGGCCGAATTGCAGGCATCCGGAACGCCGACGGTGGCGGTAGAGGCGCTGTCCGGGGCTGGTTTTGATGGTTTGCGGCGGGCGCTGATCGAGGCGGTGCCGGAGGAATTTTTGCGTTCGCCCTCGCTGCTGGGAGATTTGCTGCCGGCCGGCGAGCTGGCGGTGCTGGTTACTCCGATCGACAAGGAGGCGCCGCGCGGGCGGCTGATCATGCCCCAGGTGCAGGCGATTCGTGATCTTCTGGATCATGATGCCTATTGCATGGTGGTCAAGGAGCGGGAGCTGGCGGCCGCTCTGGATCGGCTGAAACAGCCGCCGCGGTTGGTGGTGACTGATTCGCAGGCTTTTCTCAAGGTGGCGGCGGACACGCCGGAGCAGGTGCCGATGACCTCTTTTTCAATTGCCCTGGCCCGGATCAAGGGGAACTTGGAGGAGTTTGTCAGGGGTGCTTTGGCGATTGACCGGTTGCAGCCCGGAGATCGGGTGTTGGTGGCGGAGAGTTGTTCGCACCATCCTATCGAGGAGGATATCGGAAGGGTCAAGATTCCGCGCTGGCTGCGGCAGTATGTCGGCGGCGATCTCGAGTTTGTCCATTGTCAGGGGCATGATTTTCCGGAGAACCTGACTGGTTGCAGTCTGGTGGTGCATTGCGCGGGCTGCGTTACCAACCGGCGCGAGATTCTGTCGCGCCTGCTGGCCTGCCGTCAGGCGGGAGTGCCGATGACCAATTACGGCGTGACCATCGCCTATGTTCTGGGAATCCTTGACAGAGCGCTGACCCCTTTTCCCGCCGCCCGGGAGATTCTGGGGGCGGATGAATAATTGCAAGTGTCCGGACGTCTGTGTATAGTAGGCTGGGTTATCCATTCCTGAACAATTCAGGCTAAACCAAAAAACACCAAGGAAGGCCGAGGAAAAGACCGTGAGAAAGAAAACAGCAAAACATGCGGCGACGGCGGTGGTGGGCTGGCTTTGGCTGGTCGCCTTGCTGGCCGGAGGCTGTCGCACCACCCATGACATTCGCAGCACCCACGAGATCAGGCCGGTCGAAGTCAAGCCGATTCATATCACCATCGATGTCAATATCAGGGTTGATCGGGCACTTGACAATTTCTTCGGCGATCTCGACCGGGAGGATGCAACTATCGAGACCAATGAGTAGGCATAAGTTTAACCTCATAAATATGGAGAGAACAAAGATGCAAAGGAAAATCGGACAAATGTTGAAGTTGCTGGCTGTCGTTAGTCTGGCCTGGCCGCTGCTGGCGGCAGCTCAGGCGCTGGATCTGGGACAGGTGCAGAGCAGCATGCGCGAGCGACTGCCCCGGGTCAACGAGCTTAAGCAGGAGGGGATAGTCGGCGAGAATAACCAGGGCTATCTGATCATTCGGGAAGAGGTGCCCGACGAGGAGAGGGCGGAGCAAATAGCCGCCCTGGTGGAGGCTGAGAACCGGGATCGAAGCACGGTCTACACGGCAATTGGGCGGCGGCAGAATGCGTCGCCCGAGCTGGTTGGTCGGCGTCGCGCCCGGCAGATTGCCGAGTCGGCCACCGCCGGCGTTTGGGTGCAGCAGGCCGATGGCGAATGGGTGCGTAAAGGCGAGGAAGAGGCGGGGGACTAGGACTAGCCTGATTAATTCGCATGAATTAGTCAGGCTGGGCCGTCTTCATTCTGCAGGTCGAGAACATCTATCCGAGTCGACCAATGGGCGTAGGTCGACTATCCGAGTCGACCAATGGGCG
>SLNM01000023.1 GCA_007133055.1 Lentisphaeria bacterium | reverse complement strand
TGATCGAGAAGAACTGGAAGTAAACCAGGGTCAGCAGGGAGATGCCGAGCAATCCCAGACCGACCACTGACATGCCCATCACGGCACCGCCGGAAAAGGCCACTCGCAAAGCCGGCGACAAGCCCTTCCGCGCGGCGCTGGTGGTGCGCATGTTGGCAGAGGTGGCCACTCGCATGCCGAAAAAACCGGCCAGGGCGGAGGTGAACGCACCCAGAACAAAGGAGACCGCCACCAGACGCACCCAGCCGCTGTTGATCAGGGCCAGCACAATCGCCGCCACCAGCACAAAGACAGCCAAGGTTTTATATTCGCGCCTGAGAAAGGCCATGGCGCCCTCGCGCACGGACGCGCCGATTTCACGCATCCTTTCCGTGCCGGGGTCCTGCCGCTCAATCCAGGCAGCCTTAACCCTCGCCACCAGTAGAGCGAAGAGACCGCAGGCAATACTAAAATAGACAATCCACATACTCATGTTCCTTTTCTTTTCCTTTTACTGTGTTTTGGGTTTGGATTCGACCAGCATTTGATTAATGGCGGCGGCGGCGCGGCGGCCCTCGCCCATGGCCAGAATGACAGTGGCGGCGCCGAGCACAATGTCGCCGCCGGCAAAGACCCGGGGCAGGCTGGTGCGGCCCTGGTCGTCGGTAACAATATTCCCCCATCGATTGGTTTCCAGCTCCGGCGTGGATTGCTTGATCAGGGGGTTGGAGTCGTTGCCAATGGCGACAATGACGGTGTCCACTGCCATCTCGAACTCGCTGCCGGGTATTTCCACCGGCCGCTGCCGGCCGGAGCTGTCAGGCTCGCCCAGTTGGTAGCGCAAACATTCGATGCCGGTCACCCGCCCGCGGTCGTCGCCGAGAATGCGCCTGGCGTTTTGCAGAATATGAAAAATCACTCCCTCCTCCTTGGCATGCTCGACCTCCTCGATGCGGGCGGGCATTTCCTTTTCAGTGCGCCGATAGACCAGATGCACCTCCTCCGCGCCCAGTCGGACGGCGGTGCGGGCGGCGTCCATGGCTACGTTGCCACCGCCGAAGACAGCGACTTTGCGGGAGACCCCGATGGGGGTGGCGGCACGGTCTCTCTGGTAGGCTTTCATAAGATTGGCCCGGGTCAGGTATTCGTTGGCGGAAAAAACCCCGACCAGGTTTTCCCCCTCGATGTTCATAAACCTGGGCAGGCCGGCGCCGGTGCCCAGAAAGACCGCGTCGAAACCGTCCTTGTCCAGCAAATCGTGCAGTTTGCGAGTGCGCCCGACAACAAAGTCGGGAACCAGTTTCACGCCCATCGCTTTCAGGGTTTCGACTTCGGTTTCAACGATCTTCTTGGGCAATCGAAACTCCGGGATGCCGTACATCATGACGCCGCCGAACTTATGGAAAGCCTCGAAAACGGTTGCTGCGTGCCCCTTCCGACGCACGTCCGCCGCCACCACCAGACTGGCCGGACCGCTGCCGACCACCGCAACCCGGCGACCGGTTTCAGGCTTGACCCGGGGCGGATGCATGACTCCTTGTTCGCGCTCCCAGTCGGCAGCGTAACGTTCAAGTCGGCCGATCGATACGGCTAAAGTAGGGTCCTTGAACACTTTGGCCAGTGTGCAGGCGGCCTGGCATTGCGCTTCCTGCGGGCAGACGCGCCCGCAGACCGCAGGCAGCAGACTGTTGCGCTTGATGATGTCGATGGCGCCGGCCCAGTCGCTTTGAACGATGGCCGCGACAAAGGCGGGGATGTCGATTCGGACCGGGCATCCTTCGATGCAGGGTTTGTTCTTGCACTTGATGCAGCGGAGCGCCTCGAGGCGGGCCTGGGCGGAGCCGTAGCCGAGAGCCACCTCGCTGGTGGTGCGGCGGCGGGCCACCGGGTCCTGGCTGGGCATGGGCTGAGCCGGGATTTGCAGACGCTCCCGGTTGGTCAAAGACGCCTGGCGGTCCAGCAGCTCATCCAAGCGGGTCCGGGCTTCCTTTTCCAACTCCTGGGGCGTGGGATGATCTGTGCTCATGTGTGGTGCTTCTGTTTTGATTGGATAATATCGTCCGTCGCTGTCGTCGCTGGCTATCGTCCGCCGAAGCTGAGTCCCAACCCTAATCTTTCGCCTTAATCTTGTCCACAAAAAACGCTATGCTCAGGATTTTTTGCGGCGCACTTACAGCGCACCTTGATCGAAATTAGGAAACCGGTCGACGATTAAGGGCGACGATTACGGTGTACGATTATTCGCTGGAGCCGTCCGGCCTCGGACGGTAATTGTCAACGGCGGAGGCCCGCCGTCTCCAGATGCCTGCGGGGATTTCCTTGCCGCCCATCCTCCTCCGAGCCTTTGACTCCATGACTTGGTGTCTCCGTGACTCCGGGGTCGACGAGAGCGGTGGACGATTGGGGCGCTATATACTCGTAATCCGCTATCGTCGCCCGCTATCGTCAACCGATTTCCCATCAAGGTATCGCACCCCCAATACCCTTGCCCGACCCGAAACCCGAAACCCGAAACCCGAAACCCGAAACCCGAAACCTGAACCCTGAACCCTGAAACGCCGTACCCGCGCCTAAATACTTGACGCAAATGCCTTCTGTCGCACATCTGCACCACACTGGCTTCGTGAATTATTCAGGCTAGCTTGCAATCCTCGTCCATGATCCGGTGCCATTGCCGGTGCGCCTGCTCTTCATGCTCGCGGTAGGCAGTGAGACGATTGATCATGCCGTCGAAGTCAACTTGATGACCGTCGAACTCGGGACCGTCGACACAGACAAACTTGGTTTCACCGCCGACCGTGACTCGGCAGCCGCCGCACATGCCGGTTCCGTCGATCATGATGGTGTTGAGTGAGACAATGGTTCGCACCTGATGCGGGCGGGTGGTTTCAGCGCAGAACTTCATCATGATCGGGGGGCCAATGGCCACCGCAATGTCGGGCTTCGGCTGCTGTTCGCAAATTTCCCGAAGAGGTTCGGTGACCAGTCCCTTGCGTCCGTAGCTGCCATCGTCGGTAACCACGATCAGCCGGTCCGACCACTTGCGCATCTGATCCTCCAGAATAATCAGCTCCCTGGTGCGGGCTCCGATGATGGTGATCACTTGGTTGCCCGCCTGCTTCAGCGCCTGGACAATGGGGTGCAGGGGGGCGACTCCGATGCCGCCGCCGACGCAGACGGCGGTGCCGTAGTTCTCAATGTGAGTGGGACGCCCCAGCGGCCCCAGCAGACTCTCCACCCGGTCGCCGGGGTTTAACTGACCCAGATGGTGGGTGGTGGCGCCCACTTGCTGGAAAATAACGGTGATGGTGCCAGCGCCGGGATCGGCGTCGGCTATGGTCAGAGGAATACGCTCCCCGTACTCACGGTCCAAACAGAGAATGACAAACTGGCCGGGATGACGCTCCTCGGCGATCAGCGGAGCGTGCAGACGCATCAGAATTACATCTTTGGCAAGTTGCTGCTTGTCGACAATTTCAGTCATTGCACTATGTCCGTTTAGAATCCGGCACGAGGTTATCGCAAGTTTAACGGACTTGCAAAATTCATCACTCCGTGAACCGGTGATAAAAATGGCGAATACTTAACAACTCACTTTTGAAGCGTGACACGACACTAGCCTGATTAATTCATGAACTTCGTAGCGAGAGGTGCCAGTGTGCATGAGATCAGCAGCTTGCAGCCGTAAACCGGTCGCGGCGCACTTGACGTACTCCAAGATCGGTGTCGGCTGCAAGCTGTTGAGATTGTGTGCAATGGCGCCTCGCAGTAGATGGCTCATGAATTATTCAGGCTAGTGCAGGATACTCACGGCCTCCCTCTGCATTTCCTGATAGTGAATCAGACGGTTGGCCGGGTAGAGGATGGAAAGGGCACTGTTGACGGTCTTGATGCCGACCTCCTCGATGGCCGCCGCCGGATTCAGACCCCCCGCAACAATAAGAGCCGTGCGTCCGTCGTGGACAGGGAATTCCAGTAGCGGGCGGTTTGGTTTGCCGATGCACAAAATGCCGTTCAGGCCGGTGTCTTTCATGTCCTGCTGCATTTGTAAAACCGCTTCAGTGGCGACCGAGGGGAACTGGCGAAAACTCGCTCCGATGCGGCCGTTGCCGGAGATTGCCGCCAGGTGAACCTGGCTAAGCCTGGCCTTGATGAACACTTCCAGGGGGTCGAGGGTGGTTCCCGCGTAGGTAACCAGGTCGGTAAAACGTCGCGGCCGACCCTCCTGCATCTCCAAAACCGCTCCGAACTCGGAGGCAACCGGGACACCCGACCGCAGCAAAGCCCCGTTCAGAGTTACGCCGCAGACGGTGCCGATGCCAAAATAGCCGGGGGGCACAATCTTGTCCTCCAGCCGGCTGCCGGCCGGGAACAGGGCAACCTTTTCGCCCATGCCCAGCCCGGCCTGAAAGATCGCCGCCATCTCGCGCAGGGCATGGATAGCCTGGGCCTCCTGGATCATGGTCAGATTGAGAATGACCGTGCCATCCGGCGCCGTCCTCGGATGCCAGGTCATGCGGCAGGCAAGATGATCGATCCTGGCAACAATGAACCCCAGACGACCGACCGCATCGGCGGAGTCGATCTCGGCGAGCCCGCGTTCGGTAATTGTACGCCCGCTGGCGCGACCGCGCCGAGTCGGCTCGACCATGCCCTCATCTTCCAAGTGCTGCAAATAGAGACGCACCGTGCGGGGACTCAATTCCAGCCCCCGCTCGGTCAGATGAGAGCAGATTTCACGGCTGACTACTACGTCCTCCCGTTGCTTCAGAAAACGTAGAATCTCCAGCTTGGCTTGGCATTCGATGTCGCTCATGCCTTCAATTTAGCCTGCTTTTCCGCGCCGTCAAACACTCGGCCGACACGTACGCAAGCCCTCAGTCATAAGTGCAAGGAGCCCACAGGTGCGGCACACGACTTCGACCGAGCTCCCGACCATGAATCCGCGGGCCTTGCCGGCCGATGCCGCATTGGCTTGGCAAAGCCGTTTTGCGCATTATATTGGCAACTTCATGCCAATACTTTGCCGGCGGCTGGGCCGGAGTTTGAGCGGCTGCCCGGTTTGGCCGGTGCGGCGAAAGTTCGGAATAAGAAATAAATTTCAGGGAGATTATGATGTCCTACGTAACTGACGTGTTGAACCTGACGATGCAGA
>SLNM01000108.1 GCA_007133055.1 Lentisphaeria bacterium | reverse complement strand
GTTCTGTCCGTTCTGTCCGTTCTGTCCGTTCTGTCCGTTCTGTCCGTTCTGTCCGTTCTGTCTGTTCTGTCCGTTCTGTCCGGATCGACCGCCGCCATCCTCCCCCGTATCCCGGTCCACCCCCCAGCCGACGGCAAAGCCGGAGGGCCGAGGTTTCGGATTGACGGTCTCCGTCTTGCCAAAGCGTGCATCACTGTAGTCAATCTCCCAGTCCTCGCCTACCTCGGACATGGGCACGACCCCGACCTTCGGGTCGATTTTGATTCTTCTCTGCTGAGCCTGCATCTTTTCACCTGAATACTTGTCAACCCGCCAGTATCTGGTTCCGGCCGCCGAATTATAATCGATGGTCACCGCCACCGGCACAGCCTCCTCCAGGAGCGAATGCAACTTCAGAGCCGCCGGGGCAACCGGTTGGTACAGAGTGAATACAGCCGTAGTCTTCATTCTCTCGAAGGCTCTGACAAAGGAGACCACGTGCTCGGCCAGATGCCCCTTGGTAGTCAGGTTCATCCAGGGAATCACCGTGTCCAGAGCCACCCTCTGAATGCCTCGGCGTTCAATTATGTCCTTCAATTCGGTGAATCCCTCGGGAGGCAGCATGATGTCCTGCTCACGATGGTTGGCCTGAATAATATCGCCGTAGTTCATTATGAACAGACGATTATTCTCAGTTTCAGCATCAACCTCGATGCCGATCGCCTTGCCATGCATGGCCAGCTCGCGACTGGACTGGGCAGACAGGATCAGTGCCGGCTCGTCCAGCTCCAGGCCGCGCTTGATAAACTGCAAGCAGAACATCGACTTGCCCGCTCCGCGATAGCCGGTTAGCAGCATCGACCTGCCACTGGGCATGCCGCCGTAGCGCAGATCGAAGAAACCAACGCCGGTCGGTGTTTTTTTCATTCTTACTATCCTTGCGTTTCTCTCAAACAACAGAAAATTGCGACAAGCAATCCGGATCACGCGCTCGCCGTAACAGCCGGACGTGCTCAGGCCATGCCAACACCCTTCTGCTCCAGAACTCTTTCAATTACATCCGACAGAAAGCTCAGCTCGAAAGGTTTGACCAAAAAATCCTTGACCCCCAAGGCATAGCATTCGTCAAGCGATTCCGAAGGGTAGCCGGAGACGACAATAACCGGAGTCTTAGGCCGGCTGGACCGCAGTTTGGCAATCAGCGCCACTCCCTCAATCTTTCCGGGCATGTGCAGGTCGGAGACAATCAAATCGAAATCCTGTCCTTTCGCCAGTTCCAATCCCTGGTCGCCCGTGTCAGCTTCGGTGACTTCATGCCCCAGCTTGCGAGCCGTCCATGACAAGCACTCCTGAACTTCGCTTGAATCCTCGATGATTAATATCTTTGCCATTTTTTTCCGCCTTGTGTTAAAACACCATGCCACCTAACCTGATTAATTCATACGAATTCGGGCATGAGCGATTATACATTTATGTTCAATGCCATATCAAACTTACTGTAGCTCTTTTGACGTAAAAAACCACTGCTCGTCCAATACTGTACGTTATGCGTCAGTCAAAGGTGCGTCTCTTGAATCAAACAATCGTCAACCAGCATGATCTCCGCCCGCTCTCCGCCTTCCGCTGACGCATGAATTCTATGGCAACCCCTTTGTCACTCAAAGTCAATATAATAGGTACGGTTTTCCCGCCCCCCCATGCGTTCGACCACCAACTCCACCCGCTCCAATTCCCGCTCCAAACGATAGTCGGGGATCGGCACATAAATGCGTTCGGCCCGAATAACGACATTGTCGGGCAGTCGGGACGGATAGATAAAGACTCGGAACCGCGGCACCGCGTCCCTACCCTCATTGGAAATCTTCAGGGTCATTCGACCGGGGGCGGTTTCAAGCATGTCCAACTTAAGGTTCTCGTGCATGCGCCACCAGCTCGCGATCTCGCCGGGGGCGGCCACCCAAACTTGCTCGCGCGGCAGCTCCGACAGCCAGCGGTCAAGCAGGGAAACGTAGGTCGGGGAGCCATGCCTGTCAGAACGCAGTTTGATGGTGTAAACTCCACCCAGGCGCACTTTCCGCCGAAGCTCACTCCGCATCGCCTCCACTACCTGCTCCGGGCGGCCTGCCTCCGCATCATCCCGTCCCTCCCTACGCCCGAGCCAATTCTCATAGATCAGCACCGGCGCCCGGCGACGACTGAACAAAGGTTGCATGGTCAAATGCGAATACTTCGGCGACAACCTGCGCTCCTCGTCGATCCAGATATATTCAAAGCCAAGCCGGGCCAGCCGATCAATGTCCAACCGCCCGGCCTCCGGCAGACTGAAACCAACAAAGGGCGCATCCATGTACTCGTTCAGCTCGTTCACCTGGGTTCGAATAAGCGCTTCCAGGTTGCGGCTCTGGCCTGACTCCAGCAGCTCCGGATTCGGAAGATCAAGCTGGAGGGCAAACTCAACGTAAGGAGCAATCTCAGCAAGAATCATGCGATTGATCGCGGCCTGGCGAGCGTTGACAAAAAAGCCGGGCCTGACCCCACGCCTGGTCATAGCTCTCTGCAATTCCGCTGCTCGCACGAAATCCTGCCGAGGATCGATTGCGAAAGTGACAGCAGCCCGATGCTCGGGCCAGGGTGCCTTGCCGATGACCGTGCGATGAGTCGCCCAGTCGATCGCATCATCCATGACGGTGCCGAAGGTCTGCCACATTTCCGACGGTGAGTCCACCGATTGGGCGTCGAAGCCGAACCACGCGAACCGACCTCCAAGATAATAGCCTTGGACCATCCCAGCATGCTCCTCGAACGGCCCGCCCGGCAAAACCCGCCCGCCATCCGCCCAGAGACCTGCGGCGTGCCCTCTGCTCTCCCGCAAGTTCATGCCAATCAACTGATTGTAGCCATGAACCATAAGCTCGAAAGCAGTCGGGGCGTTAAGTGTAATCGGGATTTCGGCAAGCAGTTGCAGGCGCTGGGGACGGTCATCCCTGAGCGGCAGAAAGTATGGGGTGCCGCCGACCACGTCCCCGGTCAGAGACCAGTCCCGCTCAACCCCGTCGGCATCGCGGTTGCCGCTTATATGGGTCAGAATAACCCCTCGTCTCTGGCTGAGAAAATCTTTGACCCCCTGTATCTGGCTCTCGGAAAGACAGTGAGCCATCGGCACAATCAACAAATTGAACCGGTTTAAACCAATCTCCAGGTCGTGGTCCGAGATTATTTCCGCCTCTATCTGACGGCGCCTGAAGTAGCTCTGCCAAAAATCGGCGATGGACTGGTAGGCAATCCGCGTTTCCTCGCCGTCCCTGTCCTCGGCCACCGCCATCCCGACCAAAAACCTGGCCGTCTGCTCGGAACGTAGTATGGCCACCCGCACTCCGGGCACCCGACGTGAGCTGACGAATGGGAGCCACTCGAACATCCCCCGAAGACTGCCGTCCTGGCGCAGCATTTCCTGGCTGACCAGGCGGTGGGCAACCAGTGAGGCGGCAATGATCAACATGCCGATCAGAAACAGATACAGAAAAGTGACCCGAACCTTTCGTGTCCTTACATCCATTGATCGTCCTCTTCCGCCGGCTCGTTTGAAGCCGAGGAGGTTGGTGCCTGCCACTTCGACTCCGACTGCCCCGGAGTGTAGCGCTCAAACAGCTCCCGACCACGCTGGGCAGGCGTAAGCCGAACAGAACCGCCCTCGCCCCCCTCTCCTGACTCCGATGACGGTCGGTCGCCGCCGCCACTGCGCAACTTCTTGGCACGCGTGATGAAATAGGCCGCAAACGAAAAGAATAAAGTGATTAGGGTCGCCAGCAAAATAACAGTTGCCAGAATGGTTACCAGTTCCATGCTATCCGGTCTCCTTTTGCATGATTCGTCCACGCCGCTCGACGTGCCCCCAAGTCATCCTAACCCCGAAAAACTCCTCCAGGGTGGACAACATCTTGGCTACGTCGACCGCAAAAATAAAAAACAGCCGGTACGGTATCGAGTAAAATACCAACGACAGCTCCTCCTCCTCCATTGACACCGTGTGCAGGGCGGCAATCATGTCCAGCAGCAGCAGTATCATCCACCATAGGATCAGCAGATGAACCGCCCCGTACCAGGCGGTGACCGCCAGAAAGAAAATGTTGCCGAAAATATTCATCATCGGCCAGGCAATAGCCTCGAACAGCATATACCACAGAACAATGGAATTGATAAAGCCGGCCCGGCGCACGTGGAACAAATCGTACTTGTGCTTGCGAATCGACTGCAGGATGCCGCGGGTCCAGCGGTAGCGCTGGGTAATCAGACCGCCAATGGTCTCCGGCGCCTCGGTCCAGGAAATCGCTTCAGGCTCGTAGTTGATGCGCTTGTTGAGAGAGAGCAGCTTGACCGTCAGATCGCAGTCCTCGGCAAATGTGTCGCTTTCATAGCCGCCAATTTCCTGAAGAACATGGCGGCGAAAAAATCCCATCGGGCCGGGTATAATGTTGACACACTGAAAATAACCCTGAGCCCGACGCACCAGATTCAGACCCTCGAGATATTCCAGCGCCTGCATCCGGGTCAGCATGCTGTTGCGATTGACCACCTTGACATTGCCCGCTACCGCCGACACTTCGGGATCGAGAAAGTGCGCGACCCCGCGGCGAATCGACTGCGGCTCCAGGCGTGAATCGGCGTCCATGCAGACCACGATTTCACCGCGTGATCTGGCAATGCCCAAATTCAATGCCTCGGCCTTGCCAACATTGCGCCCGGTGTCCAAGACCACCACATTGACGCGCTCATGCCGCCCAGCCCACTTTTGCGCCCGCTCGAAAGTGTCGTCGGCCGAGCCGTCGTTGATTACCACAACTTCATACTCAGGATAATCCAGGTCAAGCAAGGACTGAATGGCTCCCTCAATGCCCGGCCCCTCATTGTAGGCAGGCACCAGCACACTGACTGTCGGAGTGAAATCCGCCCGCTCCCGGTCGGAGAAGCTAATAGACTCGCGATGCTGGCGATAGGACGCCCACAGCAGCAGCAGGTATCGCATCATCAGAACCACCAAAAACAAAATCAGAATGGTGGTCGAGACATTGACGAAGATCGAGGCTATGTCGCGAACATTGATCAGCAGCATGACATAGGCCACGATAGTCCACCCGGTCAGGAACAGACCCAGCGCCAGCAAGGCGAACAAATACAGCCAGTCTTTGGTTCTTATCTTTGCCATGTCAGACGATATTCCTGTCCGTCGCCCGCCATCAGAACCGGCACCGAATAGATAATCCGGTTGCCGTCCTGACGATAGTCGACAATTCTTCTTTGTGCCGGCATCACCTCCAGACGCACCTGCCGGGCGTCCTCGGGAAGCCACAGAGACAAGCTTAAATTCTCGATCATCTCGATACCATCGTTGACCACCCGGAAACGCAGAGTGCCATCGCGGGTTTCCCGAACACCCAGATCAACCGCACCCCGCCGCAGCCACCAGTCCACCATTTGCCGGCAGTTGGTCTGCCAGACTCCCTGCGCCACCGTGTAGTCTACGAGATCTCTCAATACCCCTATGTAGTTGGGGCCGGCAAGCACATGCGTGTGCAAATTGGCCATGTACAAGCCTTCCCGGCTGAAAATCTGCCCCATATCCCGCAAATATACATCGAGCACCTCCTCGGGTTCAGGCCAGTCGTTGAGCACGATGGTTTTTATGTCGTCCAGATTAAGCATGGGGAACTGAACCAGCCGCTGGTTCTCCACCTCGATTACCCGCGGCGTATTGCGTATCGGATTGTCGTCGGCAAAAATATATGTGAACCCAGTATCGACCAGGCTCTGCAAGGTGGCGTAGTCGTATGCCTCCTCGGGCGGCCTGAAGCCAACCGGACGCATCCCCGTCTCCTCCTCGATATAATGCCGGGTTCGCCGCAGCCGGGCAGTCTGCACCGACCGCGACTCGCCTCTGAAAACATCATGGTTGTCCCCGTGTACCGCCAGCTCGGCGGTGGCAGTTCCCTCCCGGCGCCGACTGGCTATTTCACGTAAAAGATGCGTGTACAGGCCAGCCGCGTCGGTAAGTAGAAAGTAGGTGATATAATCAAGGTTTTCAAGGGCGTTGACTTCATATAGGTTGCCGAAGGCGGTCTCGGTATCCATCGAAAAAATCACCGCGGCCTGATGGGGATGGGGCCAGTTGCCCATCTCGACCACCGCCTGGCCGCGAAACCAACTGGTGGCATTGCTCAGCAACTGATGAAATGCATGACTGGTGGCCAAATCCCCGCCCACCCCGTCAATGGTGAATCCAAGCCACAGAAAACGACCTTCCCCGAACCTGCCGTAGCGTATGGCGGAGCGGGCGGCGCCACTGCCAAAGTCTTCATCTGATTCCCCGGTCTCCATCCAGAATGCCAGCGACCGGGCAGAGCCGGAGGCGGCAACCGGCAACGGCGCCTCAACCGCCAGATGCTGCAAAACGGGTATCCCCGCCGACAGATAGGAAGGCTGATCCATAACTACCCACCAGGAAATCGAAGAACTGGCACCGGACGGCTCGACCGGATGATAAGTCAAAGACAAAGCCCGGGCCA
Source organism: Lentisphaeria bacterium (assembly GCA_007133055.1). Taxonomy (GTDB): domain Bacteria; phylum Verrucomicrobiota; class Lentisphaeria; order Oligosphaerales; family PUNB01; genus SLNM01. The sequence goes on along the minus strand of SLNM01000108.1, from coordinate 11,346 downwards.
GGCTGTCGGGATCACGCTCGCTGGTCGATTCGGCACCGCTGCGCGCGGTCAGGATGACTGAGTTGCCGCGGCGCAGAAACCCCAGCACCACTTCCTTCTGCTGCGGGGTCAGCAACGAAGTGTCGGGCACTACCAAAAGATCGTAGCCCTGCAATGCATCCCCCTCCAGCCTTTCACCGGACACCACGTCGACATGGTCGAATAATCCGCGCAGCAGGTTCTGCCACAGCAACGGTCGCTCGCGCCATGCCTCATCCTCGTCAACCCTCTGGTCAGCGGCCAGCAATGAGCCCAGTCGAGAATCCAGTATGGCCACCCGGCTGATCGCCCGAGCCGATGGACCCCAAACAGCCATGCACAGAATCAGCGCCAGCCAGACCATGAACATGGCCAACCCCGGCGATGACAACTGCTTTACATACGCGCTTTTCATGGTTGAAAACCATCCTTTTTTAATGTTCACTAAAAAAAACAAAAAAACTTGTCCCGTTCGGCCGACGATAGCGGACGACGAGAGCGATGGACGATTGGGGCACTCTATAATCGTAATCCGCTATCGTCGCCCGCTATCGTCAACCGATTTCCCATTTCATAAACAACACTCTACAAAGCTCGCGACAAAGACATCCAGGTTTCAGACTGCGCATTCGTCAAGCAGGCTAGAACTCATGCAACAGTTCAAAAATAACTCCGGCATAGGTATAGGTGCCCTCCTCGTCCCGCCCCGACTGTCCGAAATTAAAATTAAGTGCGCCGATCCAACTATCGGAGACGGGTCGATTCAAGTTCAGACTCAGATTCCGCGTCCCACCACCGCCCTCCTCGCCGCCGGGGATGAACACCTCGAACTCAGCTACGTAATCGATATCCCAGCCAAGTCCGCCCTGCGCCCGCGCACCCAGCATCGGACCGGCATGGCTGACCGGTGACCAGTAGAAATCCGATTGCTGAGTATAGGCCAAACCACGCCAGCCAACCATGACATCCAGCGCAGGCTGACGGTCAACCCGGTCTCTGAACCGATAATAGGGCCGAACCAAAAATGCGGTCCGCTGATTACCGTCGGAGAATGAGGCAAAGCTGATATATCCCTCGAAAAACAAACGCTCGAGCGTCCCTCTGTGAGCAACCTGCAAGGGGGCATTGCTGTCCCAGGCAAAGGTAACTTTGTCAACACTGATATCCTGGGCCAGAGAACGAACTGTCTTCACCTCGTGAATAGCCGGGTAACCGCGATACTCCAAAGACAACGTGTTGATCGGGTCCATGGCGTAACTGCCGCGCAGGCCGCCGGAGACAATCGAGCCGCCCATGCTGTAGGCGCCCAGGTCAAGCCGGGCCGACCCCACCAGATTCTCCGCCAGGCGCGAGGCGATTTCACCGGTCAGCATCAATGCCGAAGCACTGCCGTCACCGCCCTGGCTGAAATTATAGAGAGTCAGACCCGCCGTATATCTTGTGCCGTCCTGGCTGAAAGAATGGTAGCGCCCTCCGATCATCGCCTCGGTATAACTGTCGCTGTCGCTCATCATCCCCATGGTGAAGTCAAACCGCGACCGCAATTGCTTGTCAATCTCTTCCAAGCCTTCGCGAGCCTGCGGGTTGCCGGGGTCAATCTGCTCGATAGTTTCATACATCTCACGAGCCTGGGCATAGCGCCCCTGGTAGCGGTGCAGCTCGGCCATGGCCGTGTACATCTCCCAGTTTTCCGGGTCCAGTATCAACAACTCCTCAAGCTCCGCCTCCGCCTCGCGCCAGTGCTCGGGACGCCAGGTTAGAATCCGAATTTTCTGCAATTGCAGCTCGTAGTCGTCGGGGCGCATGGCCGCCAGCTCGCGATATTCATCGGCCGCCAAATGCTGATACTCGGGAGCCCAGGAAAGCATCTCCGCATACTCCAGCCGCGCGTCAAAGTCATCGGGATAGGCACGCAAATACAAGCGAAAACGAACTTTGGCTTCGCGATAGGCACCGTCCTGCTTGAGCAGACGGGCCAGCTCAAGATGGCGGTCCAGGTCGCGCGGATTCGCACGCAACTGCGTGCGCAGCTCGCGAATTTGGTTGGCCCGATGGCGCTCGAGTATGTTGTCCGCCCGCTGTTTCAGCCGCTCCGACTCGAAATGCCGGGGCCGCCTGGCAAGCACCGCCTCGGCCTGGATGCGAGCTTCATAATAGCGCTCCATCTCGAACAGCAGGTTGGCCAGCGCCATGCGAGCCTGAATATCGTCGGGCGCTCGCTCCACCGCCGCCTCCTTGGCGGCCAGACGACGAAAAGGATTCGCCTCGATCGCAACAATCCGGGCCGCCGCCACCCGATATTCCGGAGCCAATTCCAAAACCCGGCGGTAATGCTCCAAAGCCGGCTCCCAATCGGCAAAAATCTGAGCGATGCGACCGAGATTCCAATGCACCTCCGGATTCTCCGGAATATACTCCAGCAGAGTCCGCAGCTCGCGCTCGGCTTCATGGTGGCGACTCAACCACATCAGCATGTTGGCCACTTGCATCCGGCTGGCAACGTCGTCGGGATGATCATCCAGCACTATCCGTAATTGGCGGATGGCCTCGTCGTAGTCGTCGATGTTGCTGAGAACAGCGGCATACTCACGCCGAATATGAATTTCATCGGGGCGACGCCCAAGGTAAAAAGCATAGTGACTGCGAGCCAATGGATGTCGGCCGGCGGCAGTGTACAGGCGGGCCAGTTGCAGCCTGACATCCGGGTCGTCCGGATTCTGCCGATGCAGCTCCTCCATGTAGGGAATACTGTAGCGGCGCGCCTCCTCCCGGCGCACCTCGTCCATCCGAGTCAGCTCCTGCAAACCACTGAGCGCATCCTGATTGTCCGGATCCAGCTCCAGCACCTGCCGGTAAAGGCGTTCGGCCATGTCCATGTCATCGTTCCACCGATATATGTCGGCCAGCAAATTCATCGCGCCAAGATTCTCCGGCTCCTCCTCCAGCATAACCCGCAATCGGCGGGCGGCGGCCGGGAAAGCGCCCTGCCAGGCCATTGCCCTGATCTTATCCAGACGAACCTGCGGGTCGTCCTTTTCTTCCAGATAGCTTTCATAGACTTCCACCGACTCCTCGTACATCTCGGCCCAGGAAAGCATGCGGGCATACTGCAAACGCAAATGCAACTCCTCGGGATAACGCTCGACAACCCGCTGGTAATGCTCAATGGCATCGTCAAGCTCCCCCTCCTCCAAATGTCTCATGCCAGGCGCCAGCAGAACGTCGAACATCTCCTGGCGCACCCGCGGGTCGGGTTCCTCAGGCAACGACAAGTAGGCCAAATATAATTCCTCGGCCCGGTCGAAACGCTCCAGCGAAACTAGAAACCGGGCATAGGCCAGGGTTAAACCAGGGTCGTCCGGACGCAGCTCGTAGGCACTTTCAAACGCTTCGACCGCCCGAGCCTCCTCCTCCATGCGAACATACATTTCGGCCAGTTGCACTCGCAGCGCGACATTCTCCGGATCATGCCGCACCGCCTCCCGCAGCTCAGCCAGTCTCTGCGGCCGCAGGCGCTCGATTTCCCGGCGTGCCAGCTCCAGCCACCGCTGCCCGTCGCCATCCTCGGGACGCTGCTCGACAAGCAGAATGGCCTGCTCGTGCAAACGATAAAAGTCTTCCAAGTCAAGGTAAATGCGGGCCAGCAACTTGCGTGCGTTGAAATCGGTAGGTTCAGTGTCAAGGTGAGAACGAAGCAGGCGAGCCGACTCGCCCAAAACCCCCTGCTCGTACAATCGACGGGCCTCGGCATACTTGTCAACTTCGCCAATGCCATCCCCAGCCCGAAGAACGGGAAGATAAACAAATATTAGCAAAAAACTAACCAAGCCATAAAGAAAACAACTTCGTAGTCTTAGTTGGTCAAGCATAAGCCGGTTCCCCGGTTAAAGTGCGACAACACTATCAATTATAGCTAACCAGGCATATTCAGGAATCGTTGCTGATAACGTAACCGCACTTCCAGCCGGCGCAAGCCGCTTGCAAGCACTGGCAATATAAACAACAAACGGTGAGACGCCCAGGGAATTGCGAAATGCAGATTTCGTAGGGCGAGACCGTTGCGAAGCAACAGAGGCTGTCCGTAGGATAGCAGCGAAGCGGCAATCCGTCTCGCCCATGCGAATCGAGCCTGGTCGGGACAGATTCCCAACCTACAGTTGGCTCGATTCGCACATTTCGCAATTCTCTGTGAGATGCCGGAAGGGAGGTTAAGTGATAGGAAATTGCTTTCCCAGAACAGCAAGGGCATTATAGTCCGACCATGCGGAGTTGTCAAACGAATGGGTGGTTTTGATGGTAATGCGTCAGCGAAAGGTGGGAAATTCGTGTCGATTGACGAGAACGGCGACGAGAGCGGATTACGAGCGAAGCTAATCGTCCACCGTTCGCGCCTGCCAAGCCGTAGGCCATGCGAAGGCTGGTCGCCGCTATCGTATTCCGGTTGTACGTTCCAAGCGCTGCACCTTTGACTGACGCATTACCAAATAATCAGATGCCTCCTTGACATTGCGACATTGCCGAATTAAACCTGCCGCTGATCGTTCGGGAAAATCAATTTCCTACCTTTTAACCAACACGGAGGTAGAATTATGTCGTACCGAAGATTGCTCACAGCCGTTATACTGCTTGCAGGCTTCAACCTGTCATGCGCCTTTGCCGCCGCCGAGAATACCTGGGCGGAGTGAACATTATCCGAGACGGCAGACTACCCGTCTTCGTCGGTGTCAACTTCAGCCAGACTTTTTAACCACTGAAATGACATGAGGCAGGATTTGCGTTGTGAAACTGAACCGACCAGGAGAGCAGCATGCAAAGATTATTAAGACCTCGGAAAGGAGTGCCCGTGTCGGGCCATAAGGAATTGACCGCCGGCAAACCGATTGTCGAAGGACCGATTCCCAGTGAACTGGTCTTCCCCATGATGATGCACTCGGGCGTCCCGGCCGAGGTATGTGTGAAAGTCGGCGACCAGGTAAGAATCGGCACCCAGGTCGGCAGGGCACCGCAGCATATCTCGGCCAATATCCACAGCTCGGTTTCCGGCACCGTGAAAGCGATTGAACAGAGAGACAGCTTCCGAGGGCCAACATTGTCGGTCGTGATTGAAAACAACGGTCTCGACGATAAACAGTGGCTGGAACCGCTGGATGAAAGTATTTCCGCCGAAAAGTTTTTCGGCCGACTTCGGGACGCCGGAATTACCGGCAAAGGCGGCGCCGGCTTCCCCGCCCATGTCAAGCTCTCACCGCGCAATCAAAGACATCGCTACGTGCTGATCAACGGCGCTGAATGCGAGCCTTTCTCCACCACCGATCACCGGACAATGCTGGAATATGCCCCGGAAATACTGCACACGGTTGAGTTGCTGCGCCGGCTTTTCAACACTGAACATAATGTGATTGCAATCGAAGACGACAAGCCGGATGCGATTGCCAGGCTGCAAGAAGTGGCCGGGGATTTGGGATACAAGCATATCCGGATCAGAAAGGTGCATGGCCGCTATCCGCAGGGCGATCAGGGGGTGCTGCTCAGAAGTGTGTTCGGACTGGAGATTCCGCAGGGCAAATTCCCCAATGAAATGGGAATCCTCACCTCCAATGTCAGCACTGTCAAGGCTGTACACGACGCCGTCTTCATGGGCAGACCTTTAGTCAGGCGGGTCATTACAGTTACGGGGCCGGTCATTGCCAATCCGCAGAATGTTCTGACACGTGTGGGAACGCCCGTGCGGGAGCTGGTCGATTTTTGCGGTGGTTTTACCGGGGATGTCGGCAAGATGATCAACGGCGGCCCTATGATGGGCAGACCATTCAGTGCCCCGGAGATTCCGGTCGTCAAAGACACCACCACTATCTTGTGTTTCGGCGCGGAAGCCCGCGTCCGACCAGAGGAAAGAGCCTGTATTCGCTGCGCCAAGTGCATTGATGTGTGCCCGGTCAACTTGCAGCCTATTCTGATCAGCAACGCCCGGCGCGCCGGTCGCTTGGATTTGTGCAAGGTGCTCAAAGCCGAATCATGCATTTACTGCGGATGCTGCACTTATATCTGTCCTTCCCGCATCCCCCTGCTGAAGGATATCATGGCCGGCCTGGAGCAACTTAGGCAAAGCGAGGCTCCCCGCAGCAAGCCGCAGAACAGCAGTATTCAATTGTAAGCGCAAATAAAATGCCCTGCCATATAAGAGGAAGGGGCAAATAATCTGACAGAACCCTGGAAAGGCCAATAAAATGCAAGCAACGATTTGGCATTTGCCTACGGACCCGGCACCCCACCTGCTCACCGGCCAGACCGATGCCGGCATTATGCGGGATGTGATTATCGCCCTGCTCTTCCCGGCCGCCGCCGGCCTCTATTTTTTCGGCGGCTGGGTGCTGGTCATGTGCTCGGTCGGCGTTGGCAGCGCGGTATTGATCGAAGCGGGCTATCAAAGAATGGTCGGGAAAAAAGTAACTGTGAGCGACTTCAGCGCGGCGGTAACGGGATTGCTGGTGGCGTTGTCGCTGCCGGTGACCGCCCCTTTATGGTCGATAATTCTCGGCAACGCCTTTGCCATCGTGGTAGTTAAACAACTTCCGGGAGGAATTGGCCGCAACGTCCTAAATCCCGCCGTTGCCGCCAGAGTGATGCTCAAAGTCTTCTTCGAGCCGCGGATCACCCAGTGGGTAACCCCGGGGCCGGATGCCGTCAGCACAGCCACCCCGCTCGAGCATATCGGCTATTTCACCCGCACCGTATCGCCTGAGCTGCCGCCCCTGAGCGACCTTTTCTGGGGGTGCATGGGCGGCAGCATCGGGGAAACCTCGAAGTTCATTGTCCTGTTTGGGTTTGCATACCTGGTATGGCGCAGAGTGATCGACCTCAGAGTGCCGACCATGGCCGTGCTGGGGACCGCGATTGTCATCTTCCTGTACAGTGGATTCAACCTCACTTTCACCGCCTATCATGTATTGAGCGGCACCCTGATTTTCGCCGCTGTCTATATGGTGACCGACTATAGCTCGGGACCACTGACGATCCAGGCCAGGATCGTCTTCGCTTTCATGGTCGGCGGCATAACCGCCGCCGTACGAATTCTTTTTCAATTGCCCGGCGGCATTGGCGTCGCCATTCTGATCATGAACCTGCTCAGCGGTGTGCTTGACCGATACGCCACCCCCCGGGTGATCGGCCATCCGAAACGGGAAACTCATAAAGACCTGCGCTCCCTCAGACAACCGAAGCCTGATGGAAACAATGGAAAGTCTGGCCCGATCAATGCAGACGGGAAAAGCTGCGTCAAACTCAGGGTAATAAACGCCAGTTTTAAGATTTTAACGCATACCCGGAAAGCCATACTGCCGCTATCTTAAAATCATGTTGAAGCCAATTAAAAAAAAGGGAGTGCATCCATGAATGAACTAACTCAGAAACACTGCCGGGCCTGCGAAGGCGGCACACAACCGATGGATCAGACCGAGGCGCAGAAAATGCTGGAACAAGTGCCCGGATGGGAACTGCTGGAAAAGAGCATTGAGAAATCATTCAAGTTCGACGATTTCTACCAGACCATTGCCTTTGTCAATGCCGTGGCCTGGATTGCCAATCAGGAGGACCATCATCCTGATTTGCTGGTGGGATATAACAAATGCCGGATCACCTACTCAACCCATGCCATCGGCGGTTTGTCCGAAAACGATTTCATCAGTGCGGCAAAGGTCAATGAATTATTGCAATGATCCTGTTCCGAAAATGGTACAGTCGATCAGAGCCGGGGCGATGCCGCGCGGCGTGCCGACAATGGTCAGGCGAATCTCCTGCGCCATGGTCGGCAAACAGCATGGGATCGTTCCAGCTTGGTTGCAGGTCGCCGCCGCCCGGCATGGTCATGGCTCCCAGTTGCCGAAACGGCTCCAGCGGATTATCGATGGTGTCCTTGCGGGCCAGAACGTTTCGGCCGGTTGCAGTCGTTCGAATTGCAATCTCGGCAGCCAACCCAGATGGCAATTCAAAAAAAATATGATACAGTATTATGAAAGCTGACTGAATTCAGATATGCCTGATTCCGTGAAAAGCCAGCGGCACCATATCCGCAAGGCGACAAGACGAAGCTGTGGCATTATAATACTTTTCGCCAATTTTATCACGGATTCAGGATATGGTGAACTGCGATGAACGGAAGGTTTTTTTGAGGCGGAAGTGGTGGAGCATATCGGGCTCGAACCGATGACCTCTACACTGCCAGTGTAGCGCTCTAGCCAACTGAGCTAATGCCCCGTCCCAAGTGCAAGCTCGTTAATTTAATGCAAGATTGGGGTCTGTCAACAGACAACCTAAAAGCGGAGGCTGAAAAAATGCACTTGCGAAAATTTTGTGTGCCATGGTTGGTAGCTATGCTTGGCCTGGCCTGTTCCATGGGACCATTGGGGTTTCAGCCCGCCGCCGGTCGGTTGGATGATGCCTATGCGGCGACATTCGAGGAGATGAAGGGCGATCAGGAGCCTCTGATTAGTCTATGGACGGAGGCAATACAGGCACGGGAACGCATGGCTGAGCTGATGATGGTGCTGGGCAGCGAAGCCAGGCGGCAGGCCGAACAGGAAATGCGCACGCTTGAGCGTCAGCAGGAGCGGCTGGTGGAACGCTTCGAACGAACTGTCGAGCGCGAAATGCGCCCATACCAGTTGCAGTTTGACCGTTTGCAAAACCGATTGTGGCGACTGCAAAATGAGCTTGACAGATTGGATGCGGCCCGGGCGCGCGAACAGGCGGAGGCAATTGAGGAGCTGCAACGCGAGATTGCGCACGTGCAGGGCAGACTCAACACAATGCAGGCCATGCAACGGGCTCTGGATTTTAATTTGCCCAGTGGCGAGGACATCGCCCGGCTGCCGCGTGGGACTGATCCGCAAAGGACCTACAGGTACTTGCAACAACACGCGCCGCACTTGCTTGAACATCGCTTGTCCCTGCTCGACAGCCTGGCCGATCTCAAGAGGATGCGGGAGGAAAAAGAAGCGGCCGGCGATGCCTGGGACGCCCGCCAGGAAAGACAACTGGAAAGACTGTTGGACAACGCAAAACGAGCACGGCGCAATCTGGCAGCGCAAATCGAACGGGAATTACGCGGCGACCTGCGCAACCAGGAACGCTTGCAGCAACAAATGGAGCGACTGCAAGGGCGCCTGGAAAGTGCCAGCGAACGACAGAAGGACAGATTGCAGCAGCCCTTGCTGGAACTATTGAGGGAGCTGGAAGGTATGGAAAGACACATCACAAGATTTCAGGCACTGCTGGAATTCGACCGCGATTTAGAACCAGTTTTCGAGATGCTTGCGGAATAGCACCAGGCCGTCTTCATAAAGTGAAAACTTAATGTGTCTCTCAAGTGTTCGGGCTAGTGCAGCATCACCTGCCCGCCCCCGACCGGCAATGCCTGCCCGGTTTCATAGGTCTGCTCGACCAAATAGAGGATGGCTTTCACCACATCCTCCGGACGGCAGCCCCGGCCCATGGGCACCCTGCCCTCGTAGTAACGTCTGACCTCGTCAATGGTGTTTGCCCCAGGCACTTTGCCGGCGTCGAGGTATTGCACGAACAGCCCGTTTTCAGGGTCGCTCCACAACGGTCCCTCGAAATAGTTGCCGGGACAAACACTGTTTACTTTGATCATGTCCTCGACCAGCTCCTTGGCGAAGCTCTGGGTCAGGCCGATACCACCGAACTTGCTGCCGGCGTAGGCGCCGTTGCGGCTGCTGCCTTCGAGTCCGCTCTTTGAACTGACTTGAATGATATCGGTCCATAACCTTTTCTCCCCGGCCCGGTTCTGCCTGGCCATCAGCCGCGCCGCATGCTTGGCGCACAGGAAGTAGCCGGTATAATTGACTTTGGTCACTAATTCCCAGTCTTCGATGCTCATCTCCTTGACCGACCCGGCTCTCAGCACTCCGGCATTGGCAACCAGCAGGTCGAGTCCGCCGAACCGGCGGATGATATGGTCGATCATGGCGACAACCGAAGATTCTTCGCTGACATCGACTTTGACGGCGAACACTCGCTCGGGCGCCCCGGATTCCCGGCCCAGATCACGGGCGGCTTCCTCGGCACCCGGCAGATTGAGATCGGCCAGGCCGACTATGGCGTTTTCCGCCAGCAGGCCGCGGGCAATGCCCAGGCCGAAACCCTGGGCCGCGCCGGTAACCAGACAGACTCTCCCGGTCAGGCGCCCAGCCTGCGCATCACCGGCCGCGACAACCACACGGCTGCGGTACGATTCAGCCTCCCAGCCTTCGATAAAACGATATTCGCGCTCGCGCAAATAGCGAATACCGCCAAAGGCCCGGCTCAAATGCACCACCTCCGCAGCGTTGCGCGCAACCACCTGAAGGTCCTGCGCCTCCTGCGCGGCGAAACCAACCGTGAATACCGAAACCCCGGGAAACGCAAATATTTTGGGTCCGTAACCATGCCGCTCGCGCCAGGACTCAACCGAATCAAGGCGAAGTTTAGCGTCAAGAAAGGGGAAGGACTTGGCGTAAACCACATGATCCGGCGTCACCGGACCTTCGGCAACGGCATAGCGCTCTCCTGTGACCACGGTCGATCCAATATTGGCAGCGCGACAAATGCCGCGGAGCCGGGGTGCCAGATCGAGGGCGGCAACCGGCTCGGCAGGTTCGGTCGGCAACTCCAAGGCAACCCCCGCCCGCCGATAGAAAACTTGCAGGCGTTGCAGAACTTCAGCATACATTCGGTCGATCTCAGCAACCGTGTCGGCGGCGATGAAAACACCGTGATTCTGCAGAAAAATCATGGCCGGCACCGATCCCCCCGCAGCAGTTGCCCGCTTGATTTTCCTACGCACCGCCATGGCCAGGGAATAGCCGGGGTCGGCATAGTCGATCCACAATGCTTCAGGGAACAATTCAGCGCACTTCTCGCCGCCTTTTTTCCCGCAGGTCATACCATTGACCATCACCGGGTGGGTATGGACAACAAAGCGGTGGGGCAGCAATTCATGCAGAGGCGCCTCGACCGAAGCCCGCCCCTGGCCCGAAGGAGAGGCCGCCGCCGCAATCAGATTCTTGACGGCAGCCTCGCGTCCCGCCGGATCAGCGGGCATTTTGGCACTGAAAACGCGGCGCAGCGCAGTCCGGTCCAGACGGATAAAATCTTCCGCCTTAATATTTTTAAGAGCAACTCCACTGGGCTTGACAAAGAGAGTTTCTTCATCCTTGCACGAGGTGTTGCCACCGCCTAGAAAGACGAATTTATGATCGCGGCCGTAGCGTCGAGAGCATTCGGCCAGTTGTTGCAAATGGCTTTTCATAACCACACAGTATCCCTTTTCTC
>SLNM01000264.1 GCA_007133055.1 Lentisphaeria bacterium | reverse complement strand
GTAAAGCCAACCGTGTCCCGAGCATCGTGCGGCACGGAAAACGGAGTGATCGTAAATTCATCTATCTGAAAAGGGGTGCCGACGGAAAAAATATGGATCGCCCCGGTCGCCTCCACACCCAGCTTCCGCACTTCGTCGCCGACCGCCCGATTGCAGTAAACCGGCGCCGTCAACCGCCGGCTGGCCAGGCGCACCCCCCCGACATGGTCGGAATGCTCGTGCGACAGGAGAATTGCCCCAATGGTCCCCGGGTCAAGCCCGCATTCATGCATGCGCAACAAAGTCTGCTTCCAACTGAAACCAGCATCGAGCAACAAACTCAGACCGCCACCATGGATGACCATGGCATTGCCGAGGCTGCCACTGCCCAGCACCGTCACTCCGAGCCGGGCCTCGCTGTCAAAACTGGTTTTTCCGGTCTTTATCGGCATTGCTACGGTCCCTGTCGGCAATCTCTGGCAATCCTGTCTCCAACTCTTAACTTAACGGTCTGTGATGACTTTCGCAACCCTACCCATCACGAACAGGTTTGAAAATGGCCGCTTTTTCTGTTGTCTCGCAGGACTCCGACAGCAACGCCCGTTGCGGCCGGCTGCGCACCGGCCGGTCCACCCTGGCTACTCCGGTTTTCATGCCGGTGGGCACCCAGGGCACCGTCAAGGCAATGACTCCGAGCGAGCTTGAGGAACTGGATTACTCGATTATTCTCGCCAACACCTATCATCTCCACCTGCGACCGGGTCTCGAAGTCGTCGAGTCGTTCGGCGGGCTGCATCGGTTCATGGGCTGGCCCCGCTCGATCCTCACCGATTCCGGCGGATACCAGGTTTTCAGCCTCAGCAAGCTACGTCGAATCACCCCCGAAGGAGTGTATTTTCAATCGCACCTGGATGGCGCCCCGCTCTTTCTCGGCCCCGTCGAGGCCATGCGTATTCAGCGCATCCTCGCCTCGGACATTGCCATGGTGCTGGATGAATGCGCCCCCTGGCCATGCCCGAAAGAAGCCGCCGCCGCCGCTCTGAACCTGTCAATCCAGTGGGCCGAAATCTGTCTGCGCCAGCCAAGGGCGGAGGGACAATTGGTTTTCGGCATTGCCCAGGGCGGACTTTTCAGAGACCTGCGCCAGGAGGCAGGCCAGGCTCTGGCCGGCATGGAAGTGGATGGCTGCGCCATTGGCGGGCTGAGCGTCGGCGAACCTGAAACAGAAATGATGGCGGCTCTGGAATGGACGGTGCCCGAACTGCCCGCCGACAAACCTCGCTACCTGATGGGAGTAGGAACGCCGCCGCAGATTGTCGAGGCCATCGCCCGAGGCATCGATATGTTCGACTGTGTTCTGCCCACCCGCCTGGCCCGCAACGGAAGCGCCTTCACCAGCTTCGGATGCCTGCCGATCAAGGCCGGGCGCTACAAACAGGATACCGACCCGATTGAACCCGGATGCAAATGCTACGCCTGCCGTAACTTCAGCAAAGCCTATATTCGCCACCTCTTGAACATGAACGAGATTCTTGGCTCGCGACTGATGACGATCCATAACCTTTTCTTCTATCGCCGGCTCATTCAAAAAATCAGACGGAGCATCGAAAACAATGCCTTCACCGAGTTTCGCCGGCAGTTTCACCGCAATTACCGGCAATTGGAGTGCGCGGGTTAATCAGGCTGCGGATTTTTGCCATGCAAACAGAATACCTACAAAATTTTGAATGCCGCCGTCGCGTCGAAGCAGGCGCCGGCAAGGCTGTTCTTGTCCTGGGCGACGGTGTCATGTCAAGCCATTGGCGGCGCCTTCTGTCAGCTTTCGACTGGCCATTCAACAGCCGGAGCGACCATGATGAACAGGCAGTCCATGCTCTGGACACCGCCATTTCCGACGGTTCGTACCGGGCCATACTTTGGCATGGCAAACCGGAGCCGGAGTACATTGTCCGAAAACTAAGCCGCCTGCCGCGGACCATCCCCCTGCTTTTACGCTACCAGCCCGAATGTCAGGGCAAGCCCGAACCGGCTCTGCTGAAAAAGATGGACAGACGCTCCCCCGCCGGCCGGCTCAGCCTGCCGCTCCGCTTCTGGCCGCCCGCCTGCCGCCTCTGGGAGATTGTCGCCACGGAAGTGTACGGGAAAATTCATGATATCGAATCCACTATGCACCGGCCGGAGAAAGCAACGGAAGCTAATACGTGGCACCCCGCCATTCATGACCTGATTGACTTCTTTGACTGCCTGATGGGGGAGCCGTCAAAACAAACCAGCACAGTCAGCAGTGAAAAGGGGGCAACAACCACCGCCGAATACTCGGGACACCGGACTGCAAGCATAAGACAGACAACGACCACCGGCCACCCGGCCATCGGCATCCATAACCTCAAAGTAAAGGCTGCCCATGGCGAACTGGTTCTAACCATGGCTCCTGACCGCACCGTCGCCACCCGCCAACCTGGCAAGCGCGGACTACGAACCACAACCGCCGCCTGGCTCCTGCATCGGCGGCCAAGCCTCGAAATCTCACCCCGTCCACTCGCGCCGGCAACCGTTTTCGCCGGCGATCCGGTGGCCTTGGAACTGCGCTGTTTCATGCGCCAACTGACATGACCATTCGAGAGAGCAATCCGTTCGACGCTTACGCACGACGCTTACGGCTAAGATGATTTTGCGCAACCCTAATCCGCAATCGTTGCTTCTGGAGACGGCGGGCCTCCGCCGTTAATCACCACCGTCCGAAGTCGGAACTTCAACCCTTTTCGCACGGGATCTCGCTAATCAGAAATAGAAGGCCGCCCCAGGCTTTCCACCATACCGACAACAATGAACACCATCAGCAGCGAACTGCCGCCATAGCCAAGCAAAGGCAAACCAATGTCCAGTGACGGTAATAGTCCGATATTTGTACTCAGATGAAGGCATGCCTGAACCGCGACAACGGTGGTCAACCCCAGAATCGCAGCAGGTTGAAATTCATCTTCGCAATCCTCCGCCGCCTCCCGCGCCCGCCGCCAGCCATAGAACACCCAAGCCATCAGGATAAGCAGCAGAGAAGCCAGCCCCAGCAATCCCATGGCCTGTCCGAGATTGGCGACGACCGAGACCCCATGCCCTGAAGGCAATATATACTGGGACTCGATGGTACGGCCCATGCCCTGGCCAAAGAAGCCGCCATCCGCCAGTGCGTGCTGAAACTGCACGACATGCCAGCCGCGCCCGGTGGTTGCTTGTTCGGCCTCGGCGAGCACCGCCAGGCGGGGCGCCAGCAGCGACCCGAAACGAACCAGCAAAGCCATCGGCGGCAGCCCCGCCAACAGGCACAGGCCAAGATGACGAACCGAACCGCCCAGGCAGACAAACACCATTGCAAAGGTCAAAGTGTAAACCAGAGCGGTGCCAAAATCCGGCTGCAACAGCAGGGGCGCCACCCAAACGAGCAACAACCCAAAAGGCGGCAGGCTGCCGGCCAGCCAATCGTCCCGGTACCGACTGGTTTTTTGCATGGCCAATGCCAGCGAAAGCACGAAAAAAGGCTTGGCCAGCTCAGCCGGCTGAATATAGACACCGCCCCAGGCAAAGCCACTGCGCACACCGTTGACGCCAACCCCGAAAGCCAGCACGGCAAGCAGCGCTGCATAGCCAATAATCGCGCCCGCCACCGTAAGCGAGCGCAACTGGCGGGCGGGCATGGCGGCTACCGCCACCATTAATATCGCACCGGGCGGCAGCCACAGCAACTGGCGCCCGACAAAACGATAGGGCTCGGCCAGGTGGTAGGTGGCGTTGAACACCGCCAGACAACCCAGTACACTCAGCCCCAGGCACAGTACCACAGCCGGACTCAAGCCGCGGCCTGGAAACCTTGAGATGTTAGTCCTTGCTGTCATGATTGATGTTTCGGGCATTGATCCGGTTAGTCATAGGGAATAGCGAAATGCAGATTTCGTAGGGCGAGAACATCCCGACAGGGATATAGGCTCCGCGCCAGCGGGGCAGCGAAGCGACCCTACGGAGAGACCATGAGTGTCAAAGTAGCACCCCGTACCCCGGAATGCCAGTGTCGCTGACGCATTGCGCATCAAGCCCCCCTGGCACATTATTGCACTGGCATTGTCAAATATCTTGCGGTAAGTTAAGAAATTGCATTTGGTGCGGGAAAAAAACCGCGTAACCGACCGACAAGGAGGCAATTGTAAAATGATACAGGCTATCCGTATTCATTTGAATGACGGCGATACGATGAACTGGGATTTTTCCTTTTCCGACCACGGCACCATGCGCCTGACCAATGTCTATGTGCAAGGGGGCATACCTGAGTGGATCAAGCTGGAAAACTTTCAGTGCCCGGCCTGCACCCTCGACCCCCAGGAGAATCCAACCTGCCCGGTCGCCGAAGTAATGGCCAAATACGCCTTCGACCTGGCCGACCGCAAATCGTTTGAAATGGTCGATGTTGAAATCTTCCAGACCGACGGCACTTCTTTCACCCTGCACGAAATCCCCTTGCAGCGTGTGGTCGGCGAGCTGGTCAGGCTGGGCGCGTTTCAGTACGAATGCCCGGTCGGAAGAAAGGTCAAGGAACCAATGACCGGGCTGCCGCCCTTCCCTAACAACGAAGAAATTATCGATGCCTTCACGCGTGCTTTCGCCGAGCATGCCGCCAACGGCGAACTGGAAGCCGATGAAATGGAGTTGCTCGAGCAACTGCACGACTTGTTCGGCAATCTTTCCATTCGGCTCGACCAGATTGGCCGGGGCGACGCCCACCTGAACGGTGTCGTCATTCTACACTCACTGTCCGTACTCTTCTCGCTGTCCGCGCCGGAACTGGTGCATAAATTCATTGAACAGGAAAAAAGGCACAAATCTTGAACAAGCATTCGCCATCCAGTCAGAAACGCCGGAGCCGGCGCAAATCCGCCAGCCCGGGTAAAAGCTCGATTGACGGAGTCATTTCGGTTCACCCGCGCGGCTTCGCATTCGTCGCCACCGAGCAAGAAAAGGATATTTTCATCCCACCCGCCGCCGTCGGCACCGCCCTGTCCGACGACCGGGTGCGCGTGCGCATCGAGTCCGAGGATGAACGCGGCCCGGTCGGGAGGGTGGAGAAGATTCTGGAGCGCGGCCACCAGGAAATCATCGGCATGGCCGCATTCGATCCGACGGACGGACGGCTGATCGTCCGCCCCCTGCGCCG
>SLNM01000242.1 GCA_007133055.1 Lentisphaeria bacterium | reverse complement strand
GTCGAAGCCGCCGCCAAAGACCGGAAGCCATTCGTCAAGCCGAGTCAGTTGGGGCAGTTGAAAAACAAACCAAACGACAAACCGTCAAACTCGACTGCGGCGTCTCCCGGCGACCGCAAATCGGGAACTCGAACGGGGACAGACAAGTTCGCCGCACTAAACAACAAGAAGAAATCCGGGAAGCAACATAGGAACAAGCAACCCCCTCGCCCCAGACCATGACCAATTCTAATTCAGACTGCCACGCCGCCAAGATTGCCTTTCCCCGGGTGGCAATTGTAGGGCTCGGCCTTTTGGGCGGGTCCCTGGCTCTGGCATTGCGTCGAAGAGGTGCCGCCCGGCAGGTGCTGGCGTTTGCCCGGCGCCAGGCCAGTATCGACCAGGCCTTGGCTCTTGGCGCCATTGATCAGGGATCGACCCGGGTCGATCAAGTTCTGCCCGCAGCCGATCTTACCGTGGTCTGCCTGCCGGTTAAGGCAACCATTGATTTCTGCCTAAACAACGCAGGCCTCTGGCGGGCGGGAAGCACGGTGACCGATGTCGGCAGCACTAAAAACGGAGTGGTCGCAGCGGTTTCCCCGTCCCTGAGCCGGCGTGGAGTTAGGTTTGTCGGCGGCCATCCCATGGCAGGCTCGGAAAAATCCGGCCTGAATGCCGCCACCGCCGAACTCTATCGGCAGGCCACCGTTTTTTTGACCCCCGACCAGGAAACGGATGACGGAGCAGTCCGGCTGCTCGCAGAATTCTGGCGGCAGGTCGGTGCCAGGCCGCAAATCATTGACCCGAGGTTGCATGACGCACTGGTCGCCCGCACCAGCCACTTGCCGCACCTGCTGGCTTCGGCACTGGCGATGACCGCCCTGAAGTCGGAGCAAAACTACCCGGCCACCGGTGGCGGTTTGCGCGACATGACCAGAATTGCCGCCGGCTCCCCCGAAATGTGGCTGGACATCTTCGAGCACAATCAGCGCGAAGTGCTGGCGGCGGCCCGGGAGTTTCAGACTGAGCTGGCAAAATTCGTCGAGGCTCTGCAAGATGACCAATGGCAGGATTTGGGAGAACTTATGCGGCAGGCTCGCCGCCTGCGTCTGAACTGGGAAAATTTTTCGAAGCACAGAAGCGTATGAAGCAAGACCAATCGTTGCTTGAAACCATTCATGCTCCGCCGGATCTGCAATCCCTGACCCTCGCGCAACTGCAAACATTGGCGTCGGAAATCAGGGATGAACTGCTGAGCGTGGTCTCGGCCAACGGCGGCCATCTGGCCTCCAATCTTGGCGCGGTCGAGCTGACCATTGCCCTGCTGCGGGTATTCGGCGGTCCGGCCGACAGCATCGTCTGGGATACCGGTCACCAAACCTACCCCTACAAACTGCTGACCGGCCGCCGGGAGCTGTTCAAGAACCTGCGCCAGTACCAGGGCTGCTGCGGATTTCTGAGCCGCGACGAAAGCAAGTTCGACATCTTTGGCGCCGGCCATGCCGGCACCGCCATCTCCGCCGCCACCGGCCTGGCAGTGGCAAGGGAGCGGCAAAACCGAGAAGGACGCGTGGTCGCCGTGGTCGGAGACGGCGCCCTGGGCTGCGGAGTCTCCCTCGAAGGGCTGAACAGTGTGATCGAGGCGACCAACCGCCTGATTGTCGTGCTCAACGACAATAAAATGTCGATCTCCCCCAATGTCGGCGCTCTCTCCCATTATCTTAATCGCATCATTTCCGACCACCGCTACAATCGGATGAAGGGAGTGGTGTCCCGCACCATCGGGCGCATCCCCATGGTCGGCGGCTGGTTACACCGGCTGATCCACCGGTTTCAGGAAGGGGCCAAAGGAATACTGTTAGACGGTGTGTTTTTCGAGGAGCTGGGGTTTCGTTATATCGGTCCGCTTAACGGCCACAGCATCGAGGAGCTGATCGGCACCTTCGAACGCCTGAAACCGCTGGACAGTCAACCGCTGCTGATTCACGTGCTGACCGAAAAAGGCCATGGCTACAAGCCAGCCGAAAACGACCCCGCCAGCTATCACGGCCTCGGCCGTTTCGACCCCGAAACCGGGCGGCCGGTCAAAGGCGCGACCGCGGATCGAAAAGCCGCCCCAGTCTCTTTCGGCGAATCGCTCGGCCAAAACCTCTGCCGAATGCTGGAACAGGACCCGCGCCTGGTCGCCATTACCGCCGGCATGTGCGATGGCACCGGCCTGGGCGTGGTCCGAAAGAAATACCCGCAACGCTTTTTCGATGTCGGCATCGCCGAAGAACACGCCGTCGTTTTCGCCGCCGGCATGGCTACCCAGGGGGTCGTTCCAATCGTTGCCATCTACGCCTCCTTTATGCAAAGAGCGCTCGATTACGCCTTCCACGATGTGGCATTGCAGAAACTGCCGGTCATCTTCTGTCTGGATCGTGCCGGTGTCGTCCCAGACGGTCCCACCCACCACGGCATTCATGACCTGGGCTTCTGGCGGGCAGTCCCCGGCATCGCCGTCGTTCAACCGGCCAACGGCAGCGAGCTGCGGGAAATGCTGCAATGGGCGGTGGCGGCAGCGAAGCCCTGCGTCATTCGCTACCCCAAATGCGATGATTGCGACGGCCAACCGGCACAACCCCTGTCGGCGCCGCTGCGCCCGGGCAAGGCGGAAACCGTAAGAACCGGCGAAAACCTGGCCATCTGGTGCCTCGGACGGGAAACGGTCACTGGCCTCGAAACAGCCGCTATCCTGGCTGACAACGGCATCCAGGCGACCGTGGTCAACACCCGTTTTATCCAGCCCTTCGACTCCGCGCTCCTGATCGAGCAAGCGCAAACCATGCCCATCGTCACCATCGAAGACCACAGCCTCGGCGGCGGCCTGGGCGATCTGGCCAATGGCGAGCTGGCCAACCTGCCCGAAGCAAGGACTCGCAACTTTGGCTGGCCCCGTCATCAATTCGTGCCGTGGGGCGATGTCTCCGACCTGCGCCGTCAATTCGGCCTGAACCCAGAACATATCGCCCAGGAAATCATGACCCTTTTACAGGGATAAGCCAGTTATTTATCAAAGGAGAGATCAAATGCATTCGCATCCTACTTACGCAAGTCCGAAGAATCCTCTGGCCAGGCCGTTCTCAGGCCTGTTGTCGGCGCTCCTTCTTCTGACCCTCATCACGCCCTTGTTTTCTTCGGCCCAACTGCCAGGCATGGTGCAATCATTGGTCGCCCGAACTCAAGTGTCTCATGGTAATGAGGTAATGCAGGCGAGCATGCTAAAAACTGATCTTAGCGTCTGTTTTTATGCCTTTTTTTGGCGTTTAAGCGCGTCTGACAGCAAAATACAGCCGTTTATATCTCGCAAGATTTTGCAGATAAGCTTGGTGCGTTCGTCCGACCACAAGTATCAGCCACAAGTATCCAGGTTAAGAAACGAACTGGACCACTTGCTGGCGGCAACCCCACCCGCTCAATTGGCATGGGTGCCATTGGCATAGTAGGCACATAGAGCAGCGAAGCGTGCCTCAAAGCGCACCGAACCGGCTGCGAACTTACTCGTACTTTTTTTTGACTTCATGTCTTGGTGACTTCATGACTCCAGGCTGACAAATTGACCTTGTAACTTCGGGCTGTGGGCCGGGTGACCTTGCTTGGGCTTGGTCTTGGGCTTGCGGTTCTGTTGGGAGTCATGAAGACATGAAGTCATGGAGTCATCTTTCTGCTTCCTCGAATATCCGCTTACAATAATGGCAGTCGATCAGGGTGTACAAGTGTACGAGTGGGTGTAGGAGTAATGAAGGCGTACTGAACCGGCAGCGAGCTTGCCGCCGCACTCCAAAGCGCTTCGCGCGGTAGGGGGCGCCGGGCAGGAGTCCCCGGCAGTACAATGGAAAGCGGCGCATAGCGCACGCACTCCAAGGTGCTTCGCGCGGTGGGTTAGCCCCGGAGGGGCGGCTCCATCGTAGCCCCAGGCAACGCCTGGGGTTGCAATTGAATGATATTGTGCCCTGGAGGGGCACTTCAATGTTTCTGTGGCGTTCAATCATTGGCCAATCATTGGCGCCAATCATTGGTCGCCCGAACTCAAGTGTCTCATGGTAAAGAGGTAATGCAGGCGAGCATGCTAAAAACTGATCTTAGCGTCTGTTTTAATGCCTTAGTTTAAGTTCTTCCTCCGGTTTTCTGGCGACTACTTTCCGGGTCTTTCCGATGGTTCTGTATTCAACCATGCCTTCTTCCATCAAGACCTTCAACCAGTCCTGCAACTGTACCCTGCGAACTTCCAGGATGCTGGCCAGTTCCTCAAGCTTTCTTGGCTGGTCAAGGGCAGCGAGAATATGGGGTTTCACTGCCTCATAGATGGAGGCCGGAAAAGCGCCGGACAAATCACCTACCGCCATTGGGTTCGATTCAATCCTGGCAAAGCTTTCCGTATAGCCATGCCCTATATTTTCTTGTGCTGCAGGCTGTTCTTCCGGGACAGATTTAATCGAAGCTGGCACTGTGGCAGCATGCAGCGCATCTCGTAAATTCTCTGAAAATGCGTTCGACGGAAAGGGTATTGCTCCTCTATTCATCAGCTCGATGTTGCCTTTCGGTACTCCACTGCCAGTTCTGACGAACACTGGGCACCCTCGTTCACGCTTCAATTCTTCCATAGCTCCGGCCCATGTCCCGCCCTTTTCAAAGTCTGAATTGACGACAGTCGCGTATTCCGCCAGTGCATAAATGTATTTGTTCCGCCCCATTGCGTTGCCAACAGTGAATCTTGACTCGGGATGATATGGCGAAATCAAGACCAATCGGCGGTTGCGAATCCAGTTGCGGTATTTTCCGGAGACGGCGGCACGCAGCAGACCGTCGGCCATGACTCCGACGGCAGTGCCCCCCTCCTCGAGCGCACCCTGCATAGCGGTTTCGTCCACACCTCGGGCCGCGCCCGACACAAGCGGCATTCCCGCCTGTGCCGCCCTCTGCCCCAGAGTTCGCGCGAAAGATTCCGCGTCTTCGTTGATATGGCGTGAGCCAACTACCGCCAAGCCTCCCCGGCCAAGCAGGGAGCGGTCGCCTGCTCCGTAAAGAATCGGTGGAGCCAAACGCTTAAGGTGTTTCTTGAGCCTATGGGGATAATCTTCATCGCTCCGGCATAGCACCCATAACCCTTTGTTGATCCATTTTTCGGTCGAGATAGCCATGCTGGCTCCGCGTGTGAGCAGTGCCTT
>SLNM01000384.1 GCA_007133055.1 Lentisphaeria bacterium | reverse complement strand
GTGGCCGGGACGACAATCCTCAGCGCCAGGAGTTCCGGGAGCCCCAGACGGCGGGCAATGCCGGAGCGGCCGATCAGGGCGGCGACACCGGAGAGCCGGAGGATGACATTCCGTTTTGAGTTGTTTGTCGGCGGAATTTTATATAAGTAATCCGTCTCGCCCATGCGAATCGAGCCTGGTTGGGACAGATTCCCAACCTACAATTGGCTCGATTCGCACATTTCGCAATTCCCTAAATCATCATAACCAAGGAGTAACACTGGAAATGGCAAGAACAATGCGTAAGGACAGGCAGCGGAAACGGCGCCGGCTAAGCCGGGTCAAAGTTTGCCGCATGTGCGAGAACGGAGTTGGTTACATTGATTTCAAGGACGTGGATTTTTTGCGGCGCTACCAGACCGAGGAGGGAAAAATCCTGTCGCGCCGGATTACCGGCAACTGCTATACCCACCAGAAAATGCTTCGGAGCGCGGTAAAGCAGGCTCGCAATCTGGCTTTGACAATGTGAGTTGATTTTAGCGAAATATGGTATAGTATTGCAGGAGAGAGAGCAAATATGGCCGTTGAACTTGTACTTCTGGAAAAAGTCGATTCACTGGGTGACATCGGCGAAGTCGTCAGGGTGGCGCCCGGTTATGCACGAAACTACCTATTGCCCCAGAAACTGGCGGCGCCGGTGACCGAACAGGTGTTGAAGCAGATCGAAGCGCGCAAGGCAAAGTTGCAGCAGGAGCACGAGCAAAGGCTCGAGTCGCTGCGTCAGCTGGCCGAACAAATTGGGAAAACGTCGATTACCATTGCCGTCGAGGCCAACGAGCAGGAAAAGCTTTACGGCTCGGTGTCCGAGCAACAGGTGGTCGAAGCCATGGCTGGCAACGACCTGCAAATTGAGCGGGAATGGGTGGCCATAGAGGAGCCGATCCGCGAGCTTGGCGTCTACAATATCGAGATTAATGTGGCACCCGAAATCAAAGCTTCCCTCAAGGTTTGGGTGGTTAGAGTTTGACACCTCCCCGGGGATATACGCATTCCGATGACCGCCACCTCCCAGCTTGCCGGCTCAACCCTAAGCCGGAGAATTATCCCCTGTCTTGACGTTCGGGCCGGGCGCACCACCAAGGGGGTGAAGTTTCTCGACAACATCGACATCGGCGATCCGGTTGCGATGGCTCGCCGGTATTACCGGGAGGGGGCGGACGAGTTAATTTTCTACGACATCACCGCCTCTTCGGAAAAGCGCGGGATCATGCTCGATGTCGTACGGCGGGTGGCGGCCGAGGTGTTCATTCCCTTTGCAGTCGGCGGCGGCCTGCACACTCTGGCGGACATGCGGGCGGTGCTACAGGCCGGAGCGGAGAAAATCAGTGTCAATACCGGTGCGGTGCTCGAGCCCGACATTGTGCATCGGGGAGCCAGTGTTTTCGGGCGGCAGTGCATGGTTCTGGGCATGGATGTATTGCGGGTCGAGGCCTCGACCAAAATCCCCTCCGGTTACGAAGTGGTGATCTATGGCGGTCGCGAGAGAACCGGCATGGACGCGCTGCAATGGGCGCAGCGCGCCGAAGAGCTGGGGGCAGGAGAACTCTGTTTGAACTCAATCGACGCCGACGGCACCAAAGAGGGTTATGAAATCAACTTGACCCGCCTAATCTCCCGACAGGTGGGCATTCCAGTGATCGCCTCCGGCGGGGCGGGCAGGCCTGAACATTTGCGTGATGTTTTACGCGAAGGCTGCGCCGACGCTGCCCTGGTCGCCTCCATGCTGCATATCGACGGCTATACCATCAAGGACCTGAAAGACTACCTGGCCGAAGAGGGGGTCAGGGTGCGTCCCGCGCCCTCCTGCGCAATGAGTCAGTGACCAGGCGGAGATTTGGTGCCGATGCCAATCCTTCGCACTGTCTGTTCCGTCCATCGAACGCACCTGACACACCAGAACTCACCTTTGAGCGCAAATGCAACGCCCTGTTTGTACGGCGCGCCGCAACCGGGCACCAGCCTGAATAATTCAGGCCAGCTCGCGTGCGCGATCACGGGCGGCTCGGACGGTGTTGCTCAGCAGCTCTTCCAGCTTTCCTTTCCTTAGGATTCGCAGTCCTGCTTCGGTAGTGCCTCCGGGCGAGGTTACCGCATCCCGCAACTGTTCCGGCGAACCAACGTTCTGCAGTACCATGGCGGCGCTGCCGAGCATTGTCTGCGCCGTCAGTTCCCTGGCCAGGCCGGGCTCCAGTCCGACTTCCGTTCCGGCCTTGATCAGGGCTTGCATCACCTCGAAAACGTAGGCCGGCCCGCTGCCGCTGAGGGCGGTTGCCGCATTCAACAATTCCTCGGGCAGGGGACGAACCATTCCGACCGCTCCGAAGATGCGCTCGGTGAGCTGCTTGTCGGTCTCGGTTACTGCCGGGGCGCAGGCGTATACGGTTACTCCCTGGCCGACGGTGGCCGGCGTGTTTGGCATAACCCGGACAATGCGCCGATGGCCAAGCCAGGCGCACAGCTTTTCCAGCGTCAGTCCGGCGGCGATGGAGATGATCAGCTTGTCCCGGCTGTGGGGGGCGACTTGTTCGGCTGCGGCGGCGGCGTCCTGGGGCTTGACCGCCAAAATAAGAATGTCGGCCTTGGCCGCCAGCGCGGCTAGGTCGGGCAGGCATGGTGCGCTGGTGGACGCAGTGAACTCGGCTCGGGCCTGCGCCGAGACGTCCACCCCGAACAAAGCCGTGCCCGGCCAGGCCTGCTGCCTGATTAAACCACGGGCGATGGCCGTTGCCATTTTTCCGGTGCCGATAAAGCCGATATTCACTTTGTTGCCCTCTCTAAATATTTGTAGGTCGACTATCCGAGTCGACCATGCGAATCGAGCCTGGTCGGGACAGATTCCCAACCTACAATTGGCTCGATTCGCACATTTCGCAATTCCCTATAACGATTGCGGATTGCGCACAAAAATCGTCCGCCTGGCTTTTTCGGGAACTCGCATTAGGGTAACATGACGGTGGAAAACGAAAAGTCCAGCCTGAATTCATACTAGCATGAGTATTCTGATGGTTTCGCCGCCAATCTTTTATAGACTGAAAACAAAGATCGAGGAGTAAGAACATGCAACTACAAGGATGTTTTACGGCATTGGTCACTCCGTTTCGCGACGGAAAAATTGATTTTGACGCATTTGCCCGGATTTTGGAGGCGCAGATTGCCAATGGAGTTGACGGGGTTGTGCCGATGGGCACCACTGGCGAGTCTCCGACCCTGGATTTTCATGAGCATGAGCAAGTGATCGAGTTCACTGCCGAAACCGTGGCTGGTCGTTGTCTGGTGATTGCCGGCACCGGTGGCAATGCGACGGCGGAAGCGGTGCGTCTGACCCGGCACGCGGCGGATCAGGGGGTTGACGCCACTTTACAGGTGACCCCCTATTACAACAAGCCAAGTCAGGAGGGATTGTATCGTCATTTCATGAGCATCGCCGAACAGGGTGGTTTGCCGGTTGTCCTCTACAATGTTCCCGGGCGCAGCGGTTGCGAAATTGCCGTGGAGACGGCGGTGCGGCTGGCCGAGCACCCCGCCATTGTTGCGATCAAGGAGGCCACCGACAACATCGACCGCACCAGCGAGCTGGTGGCGGCCTGTCCTGACATGTCGGTTCTCAGCGGCGACGACGCCATGACTCTGCCTAGGATGGTGGTTGGCGGCAAAGGGGTGATCAGCGTGGCCGCCAACCTAGTGCCTGGCCCGGTGGCGAAAATGGTCCACTCAGCCTTGGCCGGACGCTGGCAGGAGGCCCGCGAGCTGCACGGTCGGCTTTTCCCCTTGTTCCGTGATTTGTTTATTGACACCAATCCGATTCCGATTAAGGCGGCGATGGCTATGACCGGGATGATCGCCGAGGAGTATCGCCTGCCCTTGTGCCCGACTGGCGAGGAGAAGAAAGCACAACTGCGGCTGAGCATGGTCGCCGCCGGGATTGATCTTCAATAGCCGTATCGGCGCAGCAAAGGCTGGGATCACAGGGTGAACGACTCGACGGCGTGTGGGACGAACTGCTTCGACGGAGGTTCGGGGTGTCGAGGGGAGATACAGCCAAGTCCAAACGGCGGAGCCGTGAACGGTTGCGCAGATCAACCAGAAGGGAGTGAACAATGCAGATAAAGACAGTGGTAATTGGAGCGGCTGGCCGAATGGGCCGGGAATTGGTTGCCGCCGTTATGAATGACGAGCAGTTGCAATTGGTTGGCGCAGTCGAACGCGATGCCTGCCCGGTTCTGGGTCAGGACGCCGGGTCCCTGGCCGGTTGCGGTGAGGCGGGAGTCAGGATTAGCGCCGACTTGCGGGCGGCTCTGGCCGGAGCTGATGCCATGATTGATTTTTCCAGTTTGGAGGCGGTTGTCGACAACGCCCGCGCCGCCGTTGCCGCCGGATGTGTCGCGGTCATTGGCATTACCGGCTTGGAAGCCGAAGCACGAGGGCAATTGGCGGCTCTTGCCGACGAGGGCGGGCGGATTGTGCTCGCCCCGAATATGAGCGTGGGAGTTAACCTTCTGTTTCACTTGTGCCGCCAGGTGGCGCCGATTCTTGGGGGCCAGTACGACATCGAAGTGGTGGAAATGCACCACAATCAGAAGAAGGACGCTCCCAGCGGCACTGCGGTTCGACTCGGCGAAGTGCTGGCGGAAGCGACTGGCCGGGACTATGACAGGGATGCGGTGCATGGGCGACAAGGCATGGTCGGAGCCCGCAATGGTCGGGAAATAGGAATGCACGCCGTGCGCGGCGGCGACGTGGTCGGCGATCATACGGTGATCTTTGCCACCGGCGGGGAAAGGGTCGAGCTGACCCATAAAGCTTCCGGCCGCCAGACTTTCTGCAAAGGGGCGGTGCGTGCGGTCAAGTATCTGCTGGAGAGCGCCCCGGGTTTGTTTGACATGCAGGATGTCCTGGGACTGCGATGACGGTTGAATTTTTTTCAACATCGGAGGTGCGTTGCAGTTCGGCTTGCCATCGACTACGCGTCCTGATCCTATGCGCCGGCGAAAAAACACAGCGGCGTTGACCGTCACACCCTTGATCAGTATCATGGAATTGCGAAATGTGCGAATCGAGCCAATCGTAGGTTGGGAATCTGTCCCGACCAGGCTCGATTCGCATGGGCGAGACGGATTGCCGCTTCGCTGCTATCCTACGGACAGCCTCTGTTGCTTCGCAACGGTCTCG
>SLNM01000225.1 GCA_007133055.1 Lentisphaeria bacterium | reverse complement strand
TGAAGACCAGGACCACGGCGAACAGCAGTGAGATCGGCGCGGTGAACTGCAACATGTAAGGGGTGACATACAGGATAAAGCGGGCAATGGTCGCAGGCGGCACACCCCGGGCCAGCATGTCGAAGGCTTGAAAAAGCTGACCCGCAACCATGACGAAGGTCATGATCAAAATTGCCAATGCCGTGTGGACCAACAGTGATCGGCCAATGTAAACACTTAGTATTTTCATGACTAGAAAGTTCGTCCCAGGCTGAAATGCAAACGCCCGCCGGTATCCAGGTGGCCCTGCTGGGTTACGACCGGCACTCCATAGTCAAGTCGGACGGGCAGCCCCCACAGGTCCAGTTGCAGGCCGACGCCGAGGCTGCTGTTCAGGTCGCCCGGCTGCCAGTCCCAGGAACCACGCCAGACATTGCCAAAGTCGGCAAAGGCGGCGACCCAGACCTGGCGGTGCAGGGGATACATCATCTCGACCCCGCCGAGCAGCTTGGAACGACCGCCGAGCGGTTTGCCGCGACTGTCGGTCGGACTGATCTGGCGCCGGTCGAAACCGCGCAGCGAATACTGGCCGCCGGCGGTGTAACGGTCGAATATGGCCGGGCCGGCACCGGAAAAATTATCAACTGTAGCCACCTGACCGTTGATTTTCAGGACCGAGTCGCCAATAATCGGCAGCTCGGCAAGCCATCGGCAACCGCTTAGCGGATAATATCGGCTGCCGTGCAAGTGCAGTTTGTAAAGGTTGGTATAGGCGCCGATAATCTCGCTCTGCAATTCCAGGGACATACCGTAACTGGCGCCGCGGGTCGGCAGAATCATGCTGTCCCGAGTGTCGCGGCCCATTCCTAAACTGATGGCGCTGACGGTGTAGTCGCCCTTCTCCCTTTGCAGCTCGGGGCTGGCGGAAGAGGAAAATCCGCTTAGTTTAACCTGATCAAGCTGATAGCCGACAGACAACCGCCAGTTCCGGCGCCACCATGGTCGCCGCCCGAGCCGGTCGGGACCGAGGGAAAACTCGCGTGTCAGCCCCACCGAACCGCCCAGGCGTTCCTCGCGGTATTCAACCTGGTCAAAAAGACGCATGTACAAACTGGTTTGCAGGCTCAGTCGGTAGCCGCTCAGCCAGGGCTCGACAAAGGACAGGACGAACTCGCTGCGCTCAGTCCCGAGCCGAGTCATAAAACCCAGGCGCTGGCCGCCGCCCTTCGGCGGCCAGTCTCGAAAACGAAGCAACTTGGCCAAATCAAAATTTCGTTCCTGTATCTCGATGAAGCCAAAAAAGCCCGCGTCGGTGGACACTCCTCCGCCGAGTCCCAGACTCCCGGTATCCTGCTCCTCGACCGCAATTTCCAGGTCCTTGCGATCCTCCTCCTCGGTCGGCAGAGGGGTGACCAGAACCTGCCTGAAATATTGCAGCTCCCGCAGCCGCGAACGGGTAGTCTCGATTTTTCGCAGGTCAGCCAGGTCGCCGGGCTGCACCGCCACCTCCCGGCGAATGACATGATCCTGGGTGAGTGTGTTGCCGACAATCGAAATGTCGCGTATCCAAAATTGCCGGCCTTCGCGGATTTGGTAGGTTATGTCAACCGTTGCCCGCTCCGGATTCTGTTCCAGGATCGGACGGCAGACAAGGTCGAGAAAGCCTCGCTCATGGTAGCGGCCGCTGATCCACTGAACATCGCGGTCTTGTGTCTCCGGATTATAGCGCATGTTCTCAGTCAGAGTAAGACCTGCTCTCAGTTCGTCCTCGGAAAATTCCTGGTGGCCAATGATTTCGACGCTGGACACCTGGTAAGGTTCACCCTCGTCCAGGTGAAAGGTCAGGGTTGCCCATTGCTCGTCGTCGGAGTAACTTTTATCAATCCGCTCAATTCTGAAATCCAGATAGCCGGCCTGCTCATAGAGCTGCCGCAATCTTTGCCGGTCTGCCGTCAGCCTTGCCTGATCCAGATAGCCGGTGCTGAAAACCCGGGCCAGCAACCTGGCCCGGCTCCTGATCACCCGGCGCAGCCGGCGGTCGGAAAAGGCGTCATTGCCCACAAAATGCACGGCTCTGATTTTATGCCGGGCGCCCTCGTCTATTTCTATCCGCACTCGAACCCGTCCATCCTCCATCGGTTCTTCGCGCAGGTTTATGGTTGCCTGATCGAAAGCGCGCTGCTGATAGAGCCGGAGGGTTTCCCGCCGACCCTCGGCCAGGCGGTTGACATCCAGCCGCTGTCCGGGCTGAAGGCTGAATTTTTTAAGAATCCGCGCAGTTCGTACTCTGCGATTGCCTTCAACCACGATCTCGCCGATTTCCGGAACCGGGGTTATGACGAAGCGAACATTTACCTTGCCAGGATGATCGGCAGCCTCGACCGACACATCCACGTCGGCGACAATGCCGGTGGCGTGAAGACGGGCAATGTCATCGGCCAAAAGGTCGGGCGAAAACTCGCTGCCGGAAACCATATTGATCCGGGAGCGCAGATAGGTCTCGGAAACCGCCTCGCCATAGGGCATTACGAATAATATTCGGTCGACCTCGGCGGCCAGGATGGAATGCTGGACAGAAAGCAGAGCGGTTAAAAAAGCCAGGACAACAAATTTTAATCCGAACTTAACATTTCTTTTTGGCATGATACGCAATCCTTATTGTGGTTGTGTCTTATGAAGACGGCCTAGCCTGATGGGATTTTTCCGGATTCAGGGGGTGAGAGAGAACCATATATTCCACACCGGCATTTGCAAGCGAAATTTGTAATCCGTCGCACCCCGCTCTGGAGCGGCCGCGTATGCCTGCAGGGACGCGGGCGGTCCATTGGCCTGCGATGATACTGGCGTGTACCCCCCTGGAGTGGCCGCGTCCCCACGATGCCGGAGTCATAAGGAACGGGAATAGCTTGGAGACGGCGGGCCTCCGCCGTTGATACCGTCCGAGGCCGGACGGCTCCAAGGAACAATGAACCCCCCGCGAACCGCCGGTAACACGGTCGTCCCCGGCCGTACCGGTGAGCGGGGCGCAGTCCTACGGGCGGGGACGCCCGTAGATACAACTGGTACGCACGGTCGTCCCGGCCGTGCGGTTCCACGGGCGGGGACACCCGTGGATACAATGACCCCCCCCCCCCGCGCGCCAACGGCGCAGCGCATACCAGACCGGGGCAGCGCCCCGGGTAACGATAGCGAACAATAAGTGCGCTGAAAGCGCCCCGCATAATCGACAAATATTAACAGAAGTAAACAAAAGGAAACGAAGAAATATTTGTCAATCGCTCTACGATTGAAGCGGCTTTTTTGGTGATCTTCGCAGTCTTATGTTAATAGTCAGACATTGGGCGGCCGTTCCTGGTTCTGATTGCACAGGCAGAGAAGTGCGAGGGGCAAAGGCTGCACGCTTATGCCCTGCAAGCTTCCCCTGTGGTGGGTGTTGCCCAGAATAGTGGCATTGTCATACTTGCTGATTTGCTTCAGGTCCCCGGGGCGAAGCTGCCGTGTCCATTTGACCTCGACCGGATAGAAGCGTTTCCCTTTTACATAGGCAATGTCCACTTCTCCTTCACCCTTGATGTAGTAGCATGAAAAATAACGGCGATAGTGGTCTACAACCGTTGATTCCACCAAAGCGGCGAGCTGCTCGGCATCCGCCAAATACGGCTTTATCTGGTTTGAGTATGGTTCCTGCGTCGGATTCAGCCATGAGCGGACACTGTGCAGAATGAAAGGATCGGTAAAAATTATTTTCCGCGCTTTCCTGGGAGCGCTTGTCAAGCTATGTTCTTGCAGGGCGGGCTGAACGAACAGCGCATCCATTCTGGCCAGAACTTCAACGTAATCAGCAACTGTCCGGTGATGGTCGATGCTGGTCATACTCGACAGGGAATGCCAGGTGGTCTGGCTGCCAGCCTGTTTCACCAAAGCCGCCAGCAATTCACGCAGATACTGCTCCCGTTTGCCGCGTCTCAAAATATCCCCGCGCAACCACTCGGCATAGACGGTTAGGGTTGCGGGTGAAATTTTGCCGTTGACGGCCAGGTCATTGATCGCCGACAGATAGCCGCCGTGAATCAGGTATTGATTGAAGAGCCTGAACAATTGCTCGGCTTCTTTTGGCGACAACCCTTCTTGCTGCGCCCTGCTTACTAGAGTGAGGCTGTCTTCAGTGCCTTGCAGATCATAGAATTCCTGGAAGGACAATGGATAGAGGTGAAAATCAGCCGTGTCGGCCATGCCGCGCCGTCCCGGAAAGCGCATTCGGGCCTGCTTTAAAAACACCAGGTCCGAACCGGTCAGAATGAGTACAGTGGACTCAAGAATGCCGGTGTCGGCAAGGTATTTGACAGCCCGATCCCAGTCCTTGATGTAAGTCACTTCATCAAGGATCACATAATTGCGCTCGGTGCCCGGAAAGCTGCCCAGCAACCCTTGCAGCAAACTGACCAGCGCATGATGATCATCAATCAGCTCACCAGTCAGATAAACGATTCGATGCGCCGGAACGCCGCTGGCCAGCAATTTCACCATCCATTGCTTAAGCAATGTGGTCTTGCCAACTTGCCGTCCGCCTCCCACGCTGTAAATGCCTGGCATTTCAACCGGCATTTGCGACAGCAAAGGGCGGCAGCCAACGTATGGCAGACCGCGCAGGCGTCGCAGATGCGGATCGCTGCGATGAAACAGATCAACGGAATCGTGATGGAGGTTGTGCGGCAAGAAATTCGGGCTTACATCCATCGCCTGTTTTCTCCCTGCATACTCGATTTGCGCTATAAATAATGCGATTGCTTCTGGTTCGCCTCGCCATCGTCACTTTACCTCTCTCAACATCTTTGTCAAACAGCAATGACCAAGTTTGGTCAATAGGCGTTGACCAAAGCCGGAAACCGGTCGACGATTACGGACGACGCTTGCGAACGACGCTTTTTGTGCGTCATCGCAAATCATAATCGTCGATATTGGAGACGGCGGGCACCTGGAGACGGCGGGTCGCCGCCGTTAATTACCGTCCGAGGCCGGACGGCTCCAGACCGTCCCTTTGCGCTTTCAATTGCCGCTTTCGCGCCAACGGCGCAACGCATACCAGACCGGGGCAGCGCCCCGGGTAACGACAAAAACAAACAACAAGTGCGCTGAAGGCGCACCGCATAATCCCGGGCATAGCGTTTTTGTGCATTCTATGTGTTTTTTGTGGCCATATATTCTTCTCTTCGCGCTCTTTGCGGCCTTCTGTTAAAAATTGCAGCCTTTTCGGGTGGAGACCACCGGC
>SLNM01000338.1 GCA_007133055.1 Lentisphaeria bacterium | reverse complement strand
AGTTGCCTTTACCGAGGAAGGGCCGATGCCGAAATTCGGGCCTCTATACTTTTTGTACGCTCTTTTCATAACCTCCACGATCATCTGGCTGGTTTGGAATTTATTGCGTTCTCGCTGGAAAACTCCCAGCGGGCGCGACCGTGTACAGATCAACTATTGCTTGACCGGATTGGCCGTGACCTTTGTCGGCGCCTATATCAGCAACTTTATTCTTCCTCAGGTGATAACGCAGTACCAGTACTATCTTCTCGGCTCGGCCTGGCCATTGGCCTGGACTTCCATGACCGCCTATGCGATTTGCCGCTATCGACTGATGGACATCGGAGTGGCTCTGAGGAACCTGCTGGCACGCGCCATCGTCAGTGTTGCTTTGCTGCTGGTTTTTTTGGTGCCTTTCGTCGCGCATCGATGGTTTATAGAAGACGAAATGATGCTGCCGCAGATCGTTTTTTACTTCGGAATCGCCGGGCTGATTGCTTTTTATCTGCCCCGATTCGACCGGGCAGTCAGGCATTTTGTCGACCACCGAATTTTTCGCGGCCGCTACGATTACGAGTCTGCCATGATCAGTTTTGGCAACGATTTGCGGCGGGCTTTCGGGAGCGACAACATCGCCCGCCTGGCCGCCCGCCAGATTCCGATTATAGTCCAGGGTCGCGGAGTGGCCATTTATCTGCCTGAAAGCCAGGGTGAGTCATACCTGTTGACGGCGGAAAACGGGCTGCCTTGCGGCCAGCGGCTACCGCGCCTTTCCGCCGAGCATCCGCTGGTGCATCGGCTGGTCTATCGTCAGCAGGTGCTGTCCCGGGAGGATGTGGCCTACCGCAGGGGTGCGGACTTTCAGCCCCTGGCGGCGGTCCTTGAAACCTGCCAGACCGTGCTGGCAACACCGCTGGTCAGCCAGGGTCAGACCATCGGATTGATGCTGCTGGGAGAGAAGCAGAATGACAACGTTTATTCGCTGGACGACCTGCGTTTGATCGACGCACTGGCATCGCAACTGGCATTTGCCCTCGACAACGCCCGGCTTTATCAGCAGGTGCTGGAATCCGAACGCCTCTATGAGACCGTGCTCCGGCACATGCAGCGGGCGGTGATTGCAGTCGATGCCGAGCTGCGCCTGGTGATGCTGAACAATACCGCCGAGGAGCTGTTCGGCCTTAGCCTGGATCAGGGGGCGGGCGAGCCGATTGACAATCTTCTTCCGAAACTTGGAAAAATTATCGCCGCCACCCTTGAGCGCGGAGAAAATCAAGCGCCCCAGGAAGTCACAATGGAAATGAGCGACCGCTCGTTCCCCTGCGAATGCGAAACCTCGGTCATGCTCGACAGCGAGGGGCGCGGCAGCGGTGTGCTGGTGGTCTGCCAGGACCTGAGCGAGCGCAAAAAATTCGAGGAGGAAATCCGTAAGATGGATCGGCTGGCCTCGGTCGGCACCCTGGCGGCGGGTGTTGCCCATGAGATTAAGAATCCGCTGGTCTCAATTCAAACCTTCGCCCAGCTCCTGCCTGAACGCCACCAGGATACCGAGTTCCGAGAACGCTTCGGCGCCGTCGTTCAAAGCGAAATCACCCGGATCAACCATTTGATTCATAACCTGTTGAACTTTGCCCGCCCGGAGTCAAACGAATCATCCTCGGTCGACTTGCACCAGCTCCTCGACCGCGCTGTCAGCCTTATGGAAAACGAATTCAACAATCGCGGGGTCACTATGGCTCGCGACTATCTTGACGGTCCCGCGTGCGTGGTCGGGGACGGCAAACAGTTGTACCAGGTCTTCATTAATGTTTTGCAGAACGCCCTGCAGTTCATTGACGGCGACCGGCCGAAAGTCGAGATCGCCACTCGCTGGCGGGAGATTAACGACAGTCAGCGGAGGACTTGGCGGGGGGTCGAGGTGAGTTTCACTGACAACGGTTGCGGCATTGCATCCGAAAATTTACCCCATATATTTGATCCGTTCTTTTCAACCCGCGAAGAAGGCGGTGGTCTGGGGCTGGCCATTTGCCACGGCATTCTGCACAACCACAAGGCACGCATAGACGTACGCAGCAAACCGGGGGTCGAAACGGTGTTCGCCTTTACCATCCCGGAAAATGATTGGCGGGATGAATTAACCAGCTAGCCTGAATTATTCAGGCTGGAAGTACGCACAGGCGGGAATTACACAACAAAGGTCGAATGACATCATGCAGGGAGCGTTGATTGTTTCAGGCGAGGTGGCCGTACGCAAGTCGTTGACTGCCATTTTGCAGCCGGGCCGGGCGGTGGCCGAAGCCGACACTATTGCCGAATGTCTGGCTCAGGCGGCGGCGGAGAAGTTCGACTTTATCTTTATCGACGGCATGCTCCAGGACGGTTCCGCCGAGGAGCTGGCCGTGCGTCTGAACGCTCTGGGATACGGGCCTGAGATCATTCCCATTCTCCTTTCGCTCGACCGTTTCTATCAGCAGCCGTTCCGCCAGCAGGGGGTTCGATGCTGCATCGCCAAGCCATTCAATGTCGAACAGGTCAATCAGGCGGTGGAGCAGGTCGAGGAACTGCTGCGCCTGAGCGACACCGCCATTCGACAAGCCCGGAAGACAACGGCCGAAGAGATTTCGGAGGCTCCGACGGAGACTCCAACACCGGTCGTTCAGTCCGGCGGCGAAATTGATGTCAGGGAAGTGTCTCAGCGCTTCCGCCGCCTGCTTGCCCGACTGCAAAGCCGGGATGAGTTGCTGCGCGCCTTCGCCGACAGTGTCCAGGAACAGTTCGATGTCGACAATGTAGTCATTCTCCTGCCCGCCGACGGCAAAGCGGCCTTTGAAATCATTTGCGGCGATCTGCCGGAGCAGGTGAGGCGGCAATTCTATCTGCCGCTTGACGACCCGCTTCTGCAAACCCTGATTCGCCTTGGCGAACCGATATGGGTGCATGACTGCGAGCGACTCGGTCGTTCGAACGCTCTGTCGGCCATCCGTTGCGGGGAGCGATTGAACATTCAGATTCTTTGCCCGGTCCTCTCCCGCGGGCGCTTGAAAGCGTTGGTCGGGCTCAGCCGTTTTCACCGCTACAGTCATCATCCGTCGGTGCTGAGCCTGCTGCGACTGTTTTTGACCTTTTTCGCGGAAATTCTTGAAAGCAGTGAGCTGTACGGTCGAGTTGCCGTTTCAGGCGAAATGCATCAAGCCGTGTTGGAATCCCTGGACGCGGGTTTGCTGGCGGCTTCCGACAGTGGCATAATTCTTCACCTCAACACCGCCGCCGCCGTTATGCTGGGGGTGGCGGTCGAGGAATTACGCGGTCAGGCGGTGGAGAAAGCCGGCTCGCTTTTTGCCCATCATGTCCGGACCGCTTTGGCCGAAGGAGTCAGTACCAAGTCCGAAACATGCAAGTGCCAGGGGAAGTCGGTGCGGGTATCGGCGCGGCCGCTGGCAAAGGGCTCGCGGCATACCGGCGCCTTGCTGGTCCTGGAGCCGGAACCAGGGAGGACGGCGGGCCGGGGGGCGGGCGCTGACTCTGCATCCCCTCCGGAGGCCAGGAAGGAGGACGAGGATTGGTGGGGGGATATGGCGCGGGCCATCGCACATAATTTTAAGAATGCCTTCGTGCCTGTGCAAACCTGTGCCGAACTGTTGCCCAGCCGCTATCAGGAGGAAAGTTTTCGCTCCTTC
Organism: Lentisphaeria bacterium; assembly: GCA_007133055.1. Classification (GTDB taxonomy): domain Bacteria; phylum Verrucomicrobiota; class Lentisphaeria; order Oligosphaerales; family PUNB01; genus SLNM01. Next base: position 1,593 of record SLNM01000338.1, on the reverse strand, counting down.
TTTTTGGAGACTGTGGGCGAGAACATCGAGCGCATCAATCAGTGGATTGAGCAGTTGCTGGGATTGTCGCGACTGGGACAGGATTGCCGGCATAGCTCTTTTCCTCTGCGTGAAATAATCGAAGCGGGGATTGCCGCCGCTCGCCGCCGCAACCCGAGACACCAAGTGGAGCTGAAAGTGGACTATGCCCTGAACGATACGATCAAGGGAGGGCGGGAACTGCTGGAGCGGGCTTTCGCCGAGATTGTCGCCAATGCTTTGGAGGCGGTCCAGGACGTTCCGGAACCGGTGGTCGAAGTTAGTACGGAGATTGTCGAGGGTGGTGTCGCTGCCACCATTCGGGACAATGGCGGGGGGGTCGAGGATGGAATCAGGGAGAGCTTGTTCCAGCCTTTTGTCAGTTCCAAACTAAGCGGAAGCCTGGGGCTGGGACTGACCTATGCGCAGCGGGCGATTGGCCACCACCAGGGGAGCCTGGAAATCGATTCGGCCGAAGATGGCGGTACCGTGGTGCGGGTTTGCCTGCCCCAGGCCAGGGCGGTTAAAAAAGCGGCCGGAACAACGGCAAAAACCGCCGCCGAATCTGAGACCCCGTAGGGCCGGAATCCGTCCGGCACGGTGGTCGAGTCAGATACTCGACCTACGATGCCGCAAAACATGCTAATGGGGATATAATGACAATCATGAAATACCCGCTGGTTTTACTGTTTTCCGCAATCTTTTTGGCGACCCCGGCCTTCTCCCGTGGCTGGATCGATACAGCCTCCTGGTTCGGACGCGGCTCCACCACCACGCGCATGCTCAGGGTGACGGGAGATCGCTGGCGTGTTCACTATATAAACCATGGACCCGGGCCCCTGCGCATTCGGGTGTTTGACAGTGAGCATCGGGAAATCTATGAAATCTACACCCGGCGCGGTTTCCCCGGTATTCGATCAATGCCGGCCGGCAAGGGGGACTACTATCTGGTGATCGAACCGCAGGACACTCGCTGGGAGGTGATTGTCAGGCAGCGTCTCAGCCGAGCCCAGGAATGGTTTTTGCAGCAGCACGATGAGGTGGTCCGCGACGGTCTCGAACTGGTAGCCTCCTTCAGCGGCGGCCCAGGTCAGGCCAGTTATCCCCTGTCCCTGCCCCAGGGAAGCTGGCGCATGGTCTACTCAAACAGCCGCCGCGAAACCATGGAAGTCACCTTGATTGATGAGAATCAGGATGTTCAATTCCAGCATCGGCTGGAGCGACCGAAGCGGACTGAGACCTGGATTCACCGGGGCGGTGATTTCGTTCTGCAAGTTGACGCCGGCGACACCCGCTGGCGGGTGGAATTCTATCGCGCCGGGTCGCAAGTATCCGAGTAAGCGGGGCGGTTAAGGGTATTGGGGGCGTGAAGCGTGAAACTCGTCAACCGCCCTCGTCGCCCGTAATCGTCGTCCGTAATCGTCGTCCGTAATCGTCGTCCGTAATCGTCGTCCGTAATCGTTGTCCGTAATCGTTGTCCGTAATCGTTGTCCGTAATCGTTGTCCGTAATCGTTGTCCGTAATCGTTGTCCGTAATCGTTGTCCGTAATCGTTGGCCGTAATCGTTGGCCGGTT
>SLNM01000297.1 GCA_007133055.1 Lentisphaeria bacterium | reverse complement strand
TTCAATGGCGAGCCGAAGCTGGCCGCCTACACCATGCGCAACCTTTTCGAGGGGGACTGGCGCGTATTTTTGGTTGAAGACGAGACTTCCTGCCAGCCCGGCAATAAGTTCCGGGCCGAGGTTTTTGTCTTCAATCCGTACCTGCGCACAATACCGCCGGAGCTTGCGGTCGATTGGCGGATTGTCCGGGGATCGCGAACCCTGGCGGACGGAGTTTTGGCCGCACCGAAGAATACACGCGAACGGGCGATCCCCGTCGGCACGGTCGAGTGGACAATCCCCGAAGGCGCGGCCGGAATGTACACACTGCACACGGAATTAATCGACTCCAGGGGTGATTTGCTGCACGCGAATCAAACCCATTTCGGAGCCGGAGAAGTAGTTGTACCGGGGGTACTGTTTCTCAGTGCGAAACGCGGGGGGACAGCGGTTGAAGCGCTGGTCGAGCTGGATAATCGGCGCTTGCAGGTGTACGCCGACCCCGGCCTGATCATTCCTCTGCCCGAGGGGATGTACAGACTTAATGTGTGGTTCGATCACCAACAGCGCGAACTTGAAGTCGAGATCACGTCAGGACAGGCCACCCGGACAACCGTGGAGTTTGAATAATGCCACGTAACCGAAATCATACGTGGATTGCCGCCCTGATGGCCGCCAGCTTGCTCTGCCTGTGGGCATATTCAGCTTATCTCCATGCCTTTGACGACGATGAATTTCAGCACGCCCGCACCGCCTGGCTAATGCAGACAGGGCATCGACCGTATGCTGATTTTTTCGAGCATCACCTGATTCTTTATCACGGCCTGATCGCTCCGTTTGTGTGGTTGCCGAACGAGGAGTCAATTATCTTCGCATTGCGCACGCTCAGTCTGGTGGCCGGGCTTGCAGCCTTGCTGCTGCTTTATCAAACTGGGCGCCATCTTGGAGCTTCGCCGCTGGCGGCCGCCACCGGGGTCTGGCTGCTGGGGATGGCACCGATGTTTGTTCTAAAAATGACCGAAGCGCGACCGGAAGCTCCGGCCATCCTTTGTTTTGCCGCCGGCCTCAGATGGGTGTTTCCCCCGAGGCGCGATTCGGCTGCGACTACCGGTCGGCACAACCCGCGAAGTTCGGCTGAAACAGGAAATCTCGGCGCAGACAAGTCCGTGCAAACAGTCGAATCGGGAGAGAGCGAGGCTATTGCACAACCATCTACCGGGGCGAGTTTTCCTCTGCAGGCGCTCGGAGTCGGCCTGCTGGCGGCTCTGGCCGCTTTGCTGAGCCAGAAATATATTTTCCCGGCGGGCGGTCTGCTGCTGGCCGTACTGATTTTGCACGGACGACGCCATGCCCTGACTGCGGGGCTTTCATTCGGCCTGGCTATGGCAGCCTATGTCGGGTGGATGCTCATGCTCGGGATTGGCCGACCGGCATTTGACTTGGTCGTGGTTATGAACAGTCAATGGGTTTATCGCTTTTCGCCGCTCGGCTACACGGTTGAACTGTTTATTACCGCCGGCGTTCTGACGGCCGCAGGCGCAGCGGGAATTCTCTATGCTTGCCGGCGAATGCCGCCGCGAACAGCCGCAACCCTGGCTTTGCTGCTGGTCGCTTCGACCCTGCTGATCGTGATTATACCGGTGCCCTATCGCCAGTCATTTTTGCCGCTAATGATGATTCTGGCCATCGGCGTCATGCCTATAATGACAAATCTGCTCGAATTGACAGGACGCCTGCCCCCGGCTCGGTCTCAAATCGCTGTCCTTCTGGCGCTGCCGATTCTGGCCGCCGGCTCGCTGAGCGCGCTGCCGGAGCATCTGGCCGCCGACAACCGCCAGGACAGGAAGACGATGGCGGCGGTCGCTGACTTCGCACCGAGCGGGTCGATTTTCGACGGACGCGGCCTGCTTTTCAAACGCCCGCCGATTAACTACTATCCGATTATGCACGCGGAAATACTAAAAATGCTTGATCCCGATGATTACGCTCAAAGCGTAGTGGCGGGATTGCTCGAAGCCGGCCTGCCGCCGGTGATTATGGATTATCGCACGGCAATGATGCCCGCCGACATCGCGGTGTTTGTCGAAGAGCACTATTTGCCAACTGACATCGACGATCTGTACGGTGCCGGAACTCGTTTCTCGCGGCTGACCCCGGGGGATGACAGCGTTCTTGAACTGGCCGTGCCGGGATACTGGCAGGCGAGCTGGGGCGGAGGGAGCATTGCCATAAACTCGCGACCACTAGCGCCCGACCAGTCGGTCTATCTGACGGCCGGCGAACACCGTCTTGCGGCGGATGGGCTGGTCTGGAATTTCAGCCTGCAAAAAAATTATCGGCGGGAGGCTGGAAGATGAACCGACGCCTAATCGATCAAGCTACCGCCGCCGCCCCCCGCTTAGCGGCCTGGCTGCTGCTGGCGATACTGGCCGCCGCCCTGCTCCGGCATCTGATCATCACTCTGCCCTTTCCCTATCCGGTCGAATACGGCGAAGGGGTAACGGTCAACTGGCTTTTGCGTTATCGCAACGGCCTGTCTCTGTATCCAGCCATGGTCGACGAAGCCCTGCCCTGGCTGCACAATCCCTATGGACCACTATGGTATATCCTTGCCGCCCTTTTGCAGGCGGTGGGCGGCGGGGTTTTTAACGGCGCCAGAGCACTGTCCATGCTCGGGTTTGCTCTTTGCACTCTGGTTATCTATCGCTTGGCCCGACGCCAGTTGTCTACAGGCGGCGCTTTCTGGATCACGGTGCTGTTCGCAGCCTCACCCCTGCTCTGGCGCTATGCTCTAATGGCCAGAGTCGATCTGCCGGCACTTGCCTTCTCGCTGGCGGCGCTGCTGATGATGGAGCGAGCCTGGCAGGAGTCAACAGATACTAAAGACCGCAAATTCGCCGTCGCCTGGCCATGGTTTGGCGCTGGCGCCCTGGCCGCCGCCGCCATCCTGATCAAGCCTTTTTTCATTGCCGCCGCATTGACCGGATTAACCGTCGGTTGGAGCGATTGGCGACGGCGCGCGATCCCGTTTGCGCTGGGCCTGGTCGCCGCCTTGATACCTGCCGTTTTCTGGTTGCTGTGGCGCGGGGAGATGGAGATTGCAAGCCATTTCGGAACAATGAACCGGATTGGCATTGCTCCGATCCTGCTGCCGCGAATTGCTCTGGCCGGGATTGCCCGCCATCCGGCCGCCATCCTGCTCCTGGTCGGCGCCTTGCTGCGGCCTGACCGCGCTTCACCTACTCGGTGGTTTGCGGTTTTCAGCCTGCTCGTTTTTCTTGGCGCCATCAAAGTAGGAGCCGATGTCCACTATTTCATCGGTCCACTGGCGGCCGGTGCGGTGATCGGCCCGGCACTGGTAAAGAAATGGCAACAAACCAGATCGGAACACTTTGTTTCCTGGTGTTTGGCGGCGCAGTTGATGCTTTATCTGCCGATTGCCCCGCGACCAGTCTTCACCGCCACCTACGGGCAGGAGATTCCGACCGGGCATGCAGCGCTGACCCCAACTCAAGACGATCGGCGAATCGGACGCTACCTGAGCGAGGAAATCAGCGGTGAAAACGAACCGATCCTGGCCGACGACCCCGGCTACCTGCTGGCCGCAGGCAGACCTGTCCAAATACAGCCCTATCAGTATGGCAGGCTGGCCGAAATCGGACGACTTGACTGCGAACCGCTGCGGCAACTAGTCAAAGAAAGGTATTTCGCGCTGGTCATCCTGCGCCATAGTCATACCGGCGAGGCGGTCGACTCCGACCTGCCGCCACCAGTGGTCGAGGCGGTTCTGGAAAACTACAACCCACACCGGGAAATCGGACCTTATATCATTTATCTGCCGAACCCATGAGCAAGCAGCGACACATCAGATTCTCGATCATTATGCCAGCTCGCAACGAGGAGGGCAATGTGGAGGCGGCTGTGCGGGAACTGGTCGAATGCTTCGAAGCGGCAGGGATCGAGGACTACGAAATTCTGGGGATCAATGACAATAGCTCGGATCAGACCGGCGCAATTCTGCAACGCCTGGCCGGAGCAATGCCGACCGTTAGCTACTTTCAGACCGAAGCGCCAGGCGGTTTCGGGCGGGCCGTACGCCTGGGCTTGCAGCATTATCGCGGCAACGCGGCGACACTGGTCATGGCCGACCGTTCCGAGCACCCCAGGGACGCGCTGCTTTATTATCGGGAAATCGCCCGGGGCGCCCGCTGCGTGTTCGGCTCACGATTTATTGCCGGCGGGGGAATCTACGATTATCCTATCTTCAAAAAGATCATTAACCGACTGGGCAACAGTTTGATCAACATCTTGTTCGGAGTCCGGCACGGCGATATTACCAACGGTTTCAAGGCTTATCATCGGGAGGTTCTCGACAGCCTGCGACCGCTGAACTCGAATGGATTCGAGCTGTCACTCGAGCTGCCCTTGAAGGCGATCATCAGGGGACACCCTTTTCAAACCGTGCCCGTCGGCTGGCGCGGCCGTGTCTCCGGCCGTTCCAAGTTCATTATCCCGCAGGTTTGCGCCCGCTACCTGCTCACCGTGGGCAGACTGCTGCTGCTGACTCGGTCGCGAAACTCCCCGAATAAGTAATAGCGCATAGCCGAATTCGCATGAATTAATCAGGCTAGTCGGGCCCCGGCATAAAAAGAGGTCGTTCAGGTTGCGCGCCACTTGTACTCAAAAAAAGGCGTTCTGGAGTTCACGGCTTTAGCGTGCGAGTTCCACCGACCCGCGAAATCGTCAACCGTAATCGTTCCGTCAGCCGACGGATAATCGTCAACCGCCAAGCCATAGACATTTCTTCAACCACTGATTAACACTGATATTGCGGGCAGGCCCGAGTAGGCACGTCGAGTCCGTCAACCGACGGATCGGCGCACCTACTTCGGCAGGTGTCGCACACTTTAAACGCCACCCTTACTCGGATACGCTTAACCGACCATCTTCGCTCGAGGTTGCTAGTCGGACAGGTCGGAACTCATCACAACGCGCAAGTAAAACGCCCGAATCTAATCCGTTGTCGTTGTCGTAATCGCTTTCGTAATCGAACCCCGGCGATAACGATTACGACAACCGCTTCGCTGACAACGACAACGATTTTTATGGCGTTCAACTTGCGCGACCTTTAAGGCTGAGGCACTGAGTTCTGAACCGCTTGGCAAAGTCGTCATCGAAATCGAACGTGTGCTGTCGTCGATCCCGATAGCGATTTCGAGGATGGAAAGATATCTTATTGCAGACTAAGCTCGTCCTCGCCGAGTCTGAAGATAT
>SLNM01000210.1 GCA_007133055.1 Lentisphaeria bacterium | reverse complement strand
GCCCGACATGGTTAGGGAGGGTGTGCGGCTCCGTTTCCTGGGTGACCGGCAACCGTTCTCACCCGTCTTGCAGCAGCAGATGGTTGTCAGCGAAGAGGCAACCGCCGGCGGGCAGGACCTGACCCTTTCCATGTGCGTCAATTATGGCGGCCAGGACGAGATTGTCCGGGCCTGTCGCCGGTTCTGCCTTGATGTTCGGGAGGGGAAAGAGTCCCTCTCCCGTTTGAACACCGAGGTCTTTTCCCGCTACCTTGATACCGGGGAATTGCCGCCGGTGGACTTGCATGAGGCGGTCATTTATCATTGCGGCCCGGTTGTAGTGAAAACCGGCGAGGGCAGTTGGCAGGTTACTGCCGCCGGCCCCACCACCTCGAACCGGGAAGAACCGTACATGGCTCAGTTGATCGAACGATTCAGCCTGCGCTTGATCATCGGCAAAGGCGGCATGGGGCGACAAACCATGGAAGCCTGCCGAATGGTCGGCTGCGTCTACCTGCAAGCGGTTGGCGGCGCCGCCCGGGTGCTGGCCAAAACCGTGCGGCAGGTCGGCACTCCGCGCTGGACCGAAGCCGGCCTGCCGGAGGCGATTTGGCCCCTGACCGTGGAAAATTTCCCGGCCATCGTCACCATTGACTGCCATGGCCGAAACCTTCATGAACTAGTAAAAAAACGTTCGCAAGTCAAGCTGCGGCAACTGTTGCAGAGCGCACCGGCATAATCAAACCAAGGAAACCACAGCATGACCGTCAGTAAGAGGCGCGTACTTTCCGGCATTCAACCCTCCGGCACCCTGCATCTGGGCAACTATTTCGGCATGATGAAACCAGCGCTCGAGATGCAGGCGGACCCGGACAATCAGTGTTTCTACTTCATTGCCGACTATCATGCGCTAACCCAGACACCGGACCCGGAATTGCTCAGAAAACGCGGGCGCGAGGTCGCTTTGGATTTCCTGGCCTGCGGCCTGGACCCCGAGCGCACCGTTCTTTTCCGTCAGTCGGACATCGCGGAAATCATGCAATTAACCTGGGTGCTCAGTTGTCTGACCCCGCTGGGGTTGCTCGAGCGCTGTCATAGCTACAAGGATAAAGTCAGCCGCGGCCTGATCCCCAATGCAGGCCTGTTCAACTATCCCATCCTTATGGCCGCCGACATCCTGATCTACGACTCGCACCTGGTGCCGGTGGGGCGGGATCAAAAACAACATTTGGAAGTAACCCGGGACCTGGCCCAGAAATTCAACCATCAGTATGGTGAATGCCTGCTTGTGCCCGAAGCCATTATCCGCGATGAAACAGCGGTGGTGCCCGGCCTGGACGGACAGAAAATGTCAAAAAGCTACGATAATTACATTGAAATCTTCGGCGACGAAAAGGCGGTTCGCAAAAAAATCATGCGAATCAAGACTGACTCGACACCGGTCGAGGAACCAAAGAATCCGGACCGCTGCAATCTTTTCGCGATCTACAAATTGTTTGCCGCCCCCGCGGAAATCAGGGAGATGCGGGCGGCCTACGAGCGGGGCGGGCTGGGGTATGGCCAGGTCAAGCAGGCTATCTTCGAAAAATACCGGGAGCATTTCGCCGCCGCCAGACAGCGACGACTAAGCCTGGCCGCAAATCCGGAACAGCTTGAAGAAATTCTCCGGGCAGGCGCGGAGAAAGCCCGGGCGGTCGCGCAAAAAGTATTGCATAGAGTGCTCACCGCGGTCGGTATCAAATAATGACAGTACTATGAAAGGCTGTAGTAATATCCGATTGTCCTGGATGCTATGGACGGCAATGTTCTTGCTGGTCTGCATGTCTGCTGCTTACACTTTGGCAGACTTGGCTGTCGACTATCCTGAGATGTTTCGCCTTCACGCCTCCGCCGCCCAAGCCCGCGCCCGGAGCCGGGGTGCCGGGCCACCGCCGGCCGTTTTGCAACCGATGGCGGGCAGTCCGCCTGCTCGGGCGCAAAGCGAACAGGGGCAGACTTTTCTGCGGCTGAACTGTCTGTTTGAAACAGCCGACCTGCGCCGGGCAGGCTGGGACATCCCTCTGCGGGCCGACCTGCGAGGGGCGGCCGGGATACGATTTCAAATCCGCTCGCAGGACTTGTCGGCCGTCAGTTATTTCACCTTCTTCTTCAAAAGCGGGGATGGCTGGTATGTGGCCGAATTTTCTCCGCGCGACGACGGACGCTGGCAGGAGATCGAAATTCTCAAGTCTCAAACCACCTTGGAGGGCAGTCCCTCGGGCTGGCGCGAGATCACCGCGTTCCGCTTCAGCGCCTGGCGGAATCATGCCGCCGACACAACCATTGATCTGGCCGGATTCGGCCTGATCCCGGCTGACCGCCGCATTGCAGTGGTTCGCGGCAGCCATGATTTTTTCCGTCTGCCCGCCGGCGAGAGGTCTTCGGTGCTGACTTACGCCCGCCGTTCGGCGGAGTTGCTGCGGGACAACCAGACCACTCCCGCCTGGATCGAGGAAACCGACCTGGACCAGAGGTTCCTGGCCCGTGTCCGCGTGGTCATTCTACCCTACAACCCGCAAATCCCCGATACCGCCGCCCGGGCTCTGACCGAGTTCGCCCGCCGAGGCGGGCGCATCGTTGGATTTCACACCATGCCGTCAGCGCTGTCCCCGGCCACCGGCTTGCGTCAGGCCGGCATGGTGCGGGCAGCCGAAGCCGGAGGGCTGGCCCGAATCAGCATGGTCGAACCAGGATTGGCAGGCGCCCCGGCGCAGGTCGAACAGAGTTCATGGATTATATCCCTCTTTCAAGGGCTCGAAAGACCGCCGCAAGTGCTGGCCCGATGGCTTAACTCGCAGGGACGATACACTGGACATCCAGCTCTGTTGCAAACAGAAACCACCCTCTGGCTTTCACACGTGCTGATCAATGCCGAAAGCGATCAGGGCGGTAGACTGCTGCTGGCAATGGTTGGACATTTCATGCCTGAACTATGGCGTGAAGTCAGTGAAAAAAGATTGCAGGAACTGCGCCCTCCCCTGCCCTATCAGGATTTCAACCAGGCCTTTCGTCAAATCCGTCAACCAGCCAATCGCCAGGCAGAGCATTGGCTTAGTGTGGCGGCAGGCCGTCGCCGAGCCGCCTATCAGGCTCTGGCCGGAGGCGATTATCCCCGGGTAATCATTGAAATGGACGAGGCGGAACGAGCTTTGACCGAGGCCTATCTGAGAGTGCAGATACCACGGGCGAACGAATTCCGAGCGGCTTGGTGCCACCACGGCGACGGAGTTGCCGACTGGGGCTGGGAACGTACCATTCAAACCCTGCGGCGCAGCGGTTTCAACGCCATGATCGCCAACCTGGCCCACCCGGCAATGGCCTGGTACCCCAGCCGCCATCTGCCGCCCGCGCCAGGCGTGCGGAACCGGCGCGACCGACTGGCCGAGCTGACGGCGGCAGGCCGCCGATACGGAGTCGAAGCGCATGTCTGGATCATGCTCTTTCGCCTGGGCAATGAACGAGACTCGGACTGGATTGAAAGCCTGCGCCGCGACCAGCGCCTGATGGTCAACCGGGACGGCACGGTCGACCACGACTGGCTCTGCCCGGCCGACCCGCGCAATCAAAGAATGCTGCTGGCGGCCATCAGGGAAATAGCCGAGAATTATGAGGTTGACGGAATTCACTTGGACTACGTTCGCTATCCTTCGCCCGATTCCGGGTTCGGCTCCGAGGCCCGGCGACTTTTCGAGCAGGAAATTGGCCGCCGCCTGGACGACTGGCCGCAAGTCCTGGCCGAGAATCCGGAGCTGGCGCGACGCTGGCGCGAATTCCGGGTGCGCCAGATCAACCGCTTTGTCGAGCAGGCGGCCCGCGTGGTTCGGGAGGCGCGCCCCGGCGCCAAACTGTCGGCTGCCGTTTTTCGCAACGAAGCCACCGCGGTCGGCAGCATCGCCCAGGACTGGCCCGAGTGGGCACGCCGTGGCTGGGTCGATTTCATCACCCCCATGAACTACACCGACCAGGTCGATGGCTTCATCCACGCCACCCGTCGGCAACTGAACATTGGCCGCCGCTACCAAGTCGATGTTTATCCGGGCATCGGACTGACCACCGACCGGCTGGGCAGCGTCGGCACGGCCCGCCAGATTGAAGCGGCCCGCCAACTGGGCGCGCCCGGCTTTGTTATCTTTGAAATCAATCAGGACACCGCCTCCACCGTCTTTCCCGACCTCGGCAAGGGCGCGACCAGGGAGCAGCCGGAATGATGATTACCGTCGGCCTGCCATTCTACAACCAAGCTGCAACATTGGCCGACGCCATCCGCTCGGTTCTGGCGCAGACGCACACCGACTGGCAGTTGCTGCTGGTCGACGACGCCTCCACCGACGGAGCGTACCAGTGGGTTGCAAAAATTAGAGACCCGCGCATCAAACTTATTCGGCACCCCCGAAACCTCGGCCTGGCCGCCACCCTGAATGAAATTGCCACCCTGGCACAGGGAACCTGGCTGGCCCGCATGGACGCCGACGATATGATGCTGCCGGAGCGGCTTCGGCAGCAGTTGACCTACCTGAACGACCATCCCCAGGTCGATGTGCTGGGCTGTGCCGCCTATTGCATCGACCAGCACAACCAGCCAACCGGTATTCTCAGGCCGCCGCGCCAAATAACCAAGCCCCGGCAAATACTCTCCGCGAACCCGCTGCTCCACCCCACCGTAGTCGCCAGATGCCAATGGTTCCGCGATCATCGCTACCGGGAAAGCCTAAGGCGCAGCCAGGACTACGAACTATGGCTCAGAACCTTCCCCGAAAACACCATGGTCTCGATGGCCCAGCCTTTGATGTGCTATCGGTTCCAGCCATCGCTGACCTGGAAAAAGTTCTGCGAACATGGTCGGATGCGGCGGGCGGCGGTCCGCGAATACGGTCCGGCCATGGTCGGACGCATGACCACGGAACGCATAGTTTTGGAACGACACTTGAAATCCTGCGCAGCGGCCGGCCTGGCCGCCTGCGGACTCTGGCAGTGGGCGCTGACCAGGAAACAGGAGCCCGTGGACGAAACCACCAAAGACTGGCTGGCCTCGATCGTTAGTCATATCCGTCAAACCCCACTGCCCGGACTGCCGGATCAGGACATCTGATCGTTGCCTTCAGCAAATATTGCGGTTAAGCCTGAATAATTAACTTAATCCAATATCCAGCACGGAATATCCAACCGAACAAGGAAGGAGCAATGACCGAGGCAAGACCCTATGACCTCCAAGACCGCTGAGTTGATCGCCATATTGTTCACGAG
>SLNM01000046.1 GCA_007133055.1 Lentisphaeria bacterium | reverse complement strand
TCCATGACTTCGTGACTTGGTGACACCGGATTGATACTTCGGAGTCATGAAGACACGCAGTCACGAAGTCAAAAAAAACCGGAGCCGTCCGGCCTCGGACGGTGATTGTTAACGGCGGAGGCCCGCCGTCTCCAGATCCCCTGCGGGGATTTCCGTGCCTCATCCCGGATCTTGTCGCACACATTGCCTGCGCTGCGCTCCGGCTCTGCCTTCGTAGGAAAAACATTAAAAACTCGACAAATCGAATAGACTGGTTATCTTTTCGCCGTTACAGCCCGAATAATTGCTGAAACCGGACTCGTGCGGAATGAAAAAATGAAACGCTTTAACATATTGCCCGAAACCGCGCATCGTTTCCAGAACAGAAAACGCTATGTCATACTGGTCGCCGCCGCTTTGTTCCAGCTTTGCCTGGGCGGCATCTATGCCTGGAGCTATTTCATCCCCCGCCTGGAATCGGAGTTCGGCGTCAGTTCCGGACAGGCTCAAAATATATTCGGGGTCTGCATTCTGGTTTTTACCGCCAGCATGATTGCAGGTGGTCGCTGGCAGCAGCGCCGCGGTCCCCGGCGGGTAGCTCTGACGGGCGCTGTGTGCTATGGCTGCGCCTATCTGGGCGCAGGCTTGTTCGCCACGGATTTTGTCGGGTTCCTATTGTTCAAAGGTATCCTCGAAGGCATCGGCATCGGCCTGGGTTATGTCTGCCCGCTGACCGTCGCCCTGCAATGGTTTCCCCGACGCAAAGGGCTGGCCACCGGCTTTGTGGTCGGCGGCTTCGGTGCCGGCGCGATTGTGCTGTCCGCAGTGGCCCACCAGTTGTTCGAACTCAACCTTTCCGTCTCGGGTGTGTTCGTCCGCCTCGGCATCGGCTACCTGGTCATAGCCAGCCTGGCCGCCGCTTTTCTCTCGCCACCGCCCAGGAACAGGGACACCAGTGCGGAAACTCAGCCGGAATCCACCGTCCCAAAACTGGCTCCGCTACTGCGGGAAGGCAGGTTCTGGACTCTGACCGCAGGTATGTTCGCCGGCACCTTCGGCGGCCTGATGGTTATTGGCAGCCTTAATCCGATCGGACTTGAAGGCGGTCTTTCCAATCAGCACGCGGTGCTGGCGATCAGCATATTTTCGGTCGGCAACAGCTCCGGTCGTTTTATCTGGGGTCTGCTGTTCGACCGTTTCGGAAAAATCACCATTCCAGCCTCGCTTGTGCTCCTGGCTCTGGCCATGTCGACGCTTCTGCCAAGCCGGCAATGGCATCCGCTCGCCTTTTCACTGAACGCCGGACTGGTTGGTTTCTCCTTTGCCGCCTGCTTTGTCCTGTACGCCGCCCAAACCGCGGTATTCTTCACCCCGGCAATGGTGGGAACTGCATACCCGATCATTTTCCTGCTCGGCTACGGATTTCCCGGTATTTTTGGCCCCGGCACCGGCGGATTGCTGCATCAGAGCACCGGTGGCTTTCAACTGCCGATCCTGCTGGCCGCCGCCATGGCCTTTCTGGGGGCTCTGATAACCAAAAGCCGCCTTGATCAGGAAGAGACCTTGAGAGTCCCCGCCATTGCGGCGGAAAGCCAGATAAAGGAGTAGCCCCGCCAGGAAATGCGTCAGCGAAAGGTGGAAATTTTATACCGTCCGAGGCCGGACGGCTCCAGTTTTTTTGACTTCGTGACTGCATGTCTCCATGACTCCGAAGTCACCGAATCACGAAGTCATAGGATCCGGCTGCCAAAAATTGCATCACTGGGAGAGCAGACAAATGCCCGAAACACACATAACTCAAACATCAACCAAAAAATTCTACCGTTCGTTGCTCAATGAAATCCCCTTCTGGCAGGGAATGGGGTTCATTTTGATGATCTGTCTGATCTGGGCCGCCTACTTCTTTAATCTGACCGAATTCTTCTTCGGAGAGGAAACCGGAAGAGCCGAATGGTTCGGTCTCAGTCTAATCACCGCCATCATCATTGTCATGGGGTTTGTCATCGTCGCCCATTCCTACACGCAGCAGCAGCGCGTCCTCAAAGGCATCATCAGGGTCTGCTCCCACTGTCATAAGGTGCGGATTCAGGAAACCGACTGGATCAACCTGGAATACTATGTTTCCGACCATACCCTGGCCAATTTCTCCCATGGCATCTGCCCCGACTGCTACCAGCAGGCAATGCAGGAAATCGATGGCACTAAGACGGCAAGACAGAGAGAAATGGAGGGTGCCCCGTCAAAGGAAGAGTCAGACACCGAAGATTCCAATCAAGCCCCGACACAAAACGACAAAGGCAAGAGCCATCAGGAAAATCATTAGCAGGCAGACCAGGATGAATCGCCAGCCAAACTGCTCGCGCAAAACTGACCATATTTTTTCCCCGTGGCTTGCATTGTCGTCTTTGTTACGGTCGTCTCGGGAATTGCTTTCCACATTCACGGGATGACCGCAGTTGGGACATCTTTCTGCTTGGTCGGATACCGATTTATGACAGTCCGGACACTTGATCAGAGTCATCGCAACCTCCCTAGCCTGATTAATTCATGAACTTCGTAGCGAGAGGTGCCAGTGTGCGTGAGATCAACAGCTTGCATCAGTAAGCCGGTCGCGGCGTACTGGACGTACGGCAAAGATCGAAAAGCTGTTGAGATTGCGTGCAATGGCGACTCGCAGCAGATGGCTCGTGAATTATTCAGGCTAGCGCCAGCTTGATTCACTACTGCATGAAAAACGCACCAGCGTCACGTCCGCCGAATCGACTACGGCAAAACTGCTTCGCCGAACCCCGGGCACCCAAATGACCACATCGCCCGCCACAACCAGCGGGAGTCGGTCCCGCCAGGCGGCCGGCACTTTTGCCTGACTTAAAATATCCTTGACCTTGCGCGGGGAGCGATGGCCGAAGGGCGCCATTTGATCGCCTGGCCGTCGATTCCGCACAATCAGGTTTGCCGGCAATCGGTCAGCCGGGAACCATGCCTCCCTCGGAGATGCTGATTCAAGCCATCGGGCGCATGCCGCCGACGACGGCTGCTCGGCCTGTAAAAGCCAGCGGCCCCGATCCCATGCCAGACTAGGCTGCCGCTGCCAGTTCCAGACTTGCTCAGACTGCGGCATGGCTCGCTCGCAAACCCGCAAACTATCCTGGTGCAACCATAGCTCAACCCCCTGCCCCAGCGGTATGCGCCGCGGCCTGTCCGTCGGCTGCTCAAATGTCCGACGCAGGCGCTCGAGTGCCTGATGGCGCACCACTATATCATACCCCAGAGCATAACGCAAGTAGCGGCGCAGCACCCGCGGCAGCAATGCCGGGTGCAGCTCGCGCAAGCGGGACAGACAAGGAGAGGGGTGGTCCCTCACTTCCTCGAGCGCCGCACCCTCCAAAAAATCAGCGTCCTCACGCAATGCCTCCAGCGAACGCAGCAGGCCATGATCCCCGCCCAGAGTCCGACGCATCAATGGCAACCATTGCCGGCGCACTGCATTGCGACGCCATCTGGTGTCCCGATTGCTCCGGTCTTCGCACCACTGAACAATCCCCATTCCGCGCAAAAACTCTTCAATTTCCTGTCGGCGCAAGCGCAGCAAGGGGCGCAGCAAACGCACCCCTGCAACCTCCCTGGACGGATGCAGCCCGGTCAACCCCCCGACGTTGCTGCCACGCGCCAAGCGAAGGAGTAAATTCTCCAATGCATCCTCGGCCTGATGCCCCAGCGCCACCGCCTGTCCGTCAACCGTCAAACTCCGCCATTGCTCCAGCCGCATCCGCCGGGCCGCCGCCTCCAGGCTTTCGCCGGAAGCACGGTTGCCGGCCACATCCATTGCACGACAGATAAATGGCAAGCCCTGCCGACGGCAGAAATCAGCGCACCAGGCGGCGTCTTTGTCCGCCTCGCAACCGCGCAGCCGATGATGATAATGCACCGCCTGCACGGGCAGTTGCAACTGTCTAAGAACCAACAGCAGCGCCAGACTGTCGGCACCGCCGCTGAACCCTACATACAGAGGCGGCGGCGGCGGCGGCTGCAGCATGCCCTGCTCGACCATATAACAGGCCACCCGCCGGCAAACCGACCCCGCTGTCCCCTCCGCAAAGGTCAGTTCGGGAAGAGCAAGCTCCACTGTGCAGTTAGTTTTCAAGCTGGTTAACCCGCCGATTTCACTATGCAGGGGACATCGCCCCGACTTCCGAACAAACCATAATTATATGCGCTGCAAGCTGTTGCAATTGTGTGCAATGGCACCTCGCAGCAGATGGCTCGTGAATTAATCAGGCTAGATACTTATACCAGATATTCATGCTTTCCAGGCGACCGCAGATGTCGGTATTGTTGACCAAAGTACCGGCATAGGCGTAGCCCTGCTTGGCGAATACGATATTCATGCCCGGCGAGATTGCACGGGCGATTGTGTAGGCTACGGACAGTTGACGGCGTTTCATTTCCCTTTCCATTTGCTGCAACAGCAATACTCCGAGCCCCCTGCCCCGATACTCCGGTTCGGTGGCGAAGTCAGTCATCTCGACCATGCCTTTCGCGGCATCCATTTCGGCCGACGACAAGGCGACCAGCCCGCCGCCCCCCCGATGCCAGACACCAAAGTATAAAATATGCGTGGCCATGGTTTCGGTCAAATACTCCGGATCGTCAATGGGAAATGGATATGACTCGAACACCCGACGGTACAGGGCGGCCATCTCCTGGCAGTCCTCCCGGCAACAGGTTCGCCACTCGAATTCGGGGGGCGGTTCGAGATATTCGATCCGGTCAGGCGGGCATTGTTTTTGCCTGGCCATCCGCAGAATGCGCAGCCGCTCCTCGCGGTCGTTCTCCCGCTGCCGTTCCGGCTTGAGAAAGCGACTCATAAAAAGAACGGCGCCGGCCAAGACACCCTTCGGCGTCGGAATCCTCGCTTCTTCCTGGTAACCGCAATCACTGAGCACGGAGCGGCATTCACCGGGGACTTTGGCGAATATTTTACTGTAACCATGCTCTTTCGCCAAAGCCTCGGCCGCTTCCAGAACGGGTTGCGCCCGCTCCGGTGCCAGGCTCATGATGTAAACCCGGTCATTGGCCGCGCCATGCTGCAGGCAACCACCGTCAATTATTACAATTTGATCAGCCATAAGCCTCTGTTCGTTTGGCTTCCCATCCGGATACCGCGCCTCCCGCCCAATTAGTGCCGGACTAACTTGTAAGCGCAAATAAAAAGACCTGTGCAGACATCGTTCAACCCGCGAATCTTTTGTGCTGCAAAAAGCGGGGCCTGCAATAGATGCCTGCTGCCGGCGTGTGATCAGTCCGGCTGGTTTGATTCC
>SLNM01000178.1 GCA_007133055.1 Lentisphaeria bacterium | reverse complement strand
GGTGTCGACGGGGGTCGTGGTTATGGCTTTGACATCAGCGCGGACGGATATTTCGCAATTACCATGGATGTGGGCGGGGAGCCGCGCTATCTGCACCCGATCACTCGCACAGCTCACACTCACAGGGAAAGGAATTCGGTAAACCGCATTCGTGCCAGTGCTGTCGGTAATACGCTGACGCTTTCGGTCAACGGCAAAAGACTGGCCGAAGTGACGGATGACTCCCTGGCCGAAGGAATGATAACCTTCTCATTGACGAGTCTGGCGCAACAACACAGCGAAGCGAGATTCAGCAATCTGTCCATCGACCGCCGCTAGCCTGATTAATTCATGAACTTCGTAGCGAGAGGTGCCAGTGTGCGCGAGATCAACAGATTGCAGCCGTAAACCGGGCGCGGCGTACTTGACGTACGGCAATGACCGGTGTCGGCTGCAAGCTGTTGAGATTGCGTGCAATGGCGACTCGCAGTAGATGGCTCATGAATTATTCAGGCTAGATTAGAGGAATGATCTTCTGGTCATGATTGAGCTTAGTCCCAACCTTAGGCGAGTTATGATTCTTGGTCTTGGAGTCAGTGGACGGGCGGCGGCCCGGCTGGCAACGGCGCGCGGTTTGACGGTTGAGGCACGGGACAGCGGCGACTCGGCCGAGCTTGCGAAACGATCGGGAGAATTGGCTGAGCTTGGGGTTGAAGTGCGTCTGGGCGCGGCCGCTCTTCGGCCTCCGCAACGGCGACCAAACTTGGTTGTCACCAGCCCCGGTATTCCTTTGGACAGCGAACTGGGGGGTTTGGCCAGAGAGCTTGGCTGTCCACTGGTTGGCGAGCTGGAATTTGCCGCCGCCCATGTCCAGGCATCTTTGCTGGGAGTTACCGGCAGCAACGGCAAAACGACAACCGTGGAACTGACCGTCCACTGTCTGCGCCAGGCCGGCGTGGCGGCGGCGGCGGCGGGAAACATCGGGCGGCCTTTGAGCGAATTTGCCCTGCTTCCGAATCCACCCTCGACAATCGTTGTCGAAGTCAGCTCCTTTCAGCTTGAAACCGTTAGGAGTCTGCGATTCAAGGCCGCCGCACTTCTTAATCTAACCGTCGACCATTTGGACCGCCATGGCGATTTCCACGCCTATGCCTCCGCCAAAGCCAAGATTCTTGGAACCGTGCCCGGCGCCGGACAAGTGATTATGCGCGAGGACCTGGTCTCTGTTGCGGAGTTTAGGGAAGGCTTGCAAGGTCTGCCGGGGCGGCCGGTTCTCTTTTCCACGACTGCACCAGCCTCGCGGCACGCCGACTATTTTTTGGCCGAGGACGGATCTCTGTGCCGGCGTGGCAGTCCGGACGGTACGATCCAGGCCTTCGCCGACCGCGGTGATTTGGCAATGGATGGTTTGCACAATGTCGAAAACGCACTGGCAGCAGTTGCCTTGTGCGAGCAGGCCGGGGTCGCCCCCAGGCTGGCGGCGCAGGGGCTGTCCGGCTTTCGTGCCGGTGTTCATCGGTTGCAGACGGTGTTTGTCCATAAGGGAGTGCGAGTGGTTGACGATTCCAAAGCGACCAATCCGGACGCCCTGCTCCGCGCCCTGCAGACGCTCTCCGCCGAACAGCGCAGTGAATTGCGAAATGGGCTTTTCGTAGGGCCGGAATCTGTCCGGCCCATGCGAATCGAGCCTGGTCGGGACAGATTCCCAACCTACAATTGGCTCGATTCGCACATTGCGCAATTCCCTGCTGAACAGCAAGCCAGGAGAATTATTCTAATCGCCGGCGGGTTGGACAAGGATATGGATTTCAGCCCGGTGAAACCATGGCTGTCCCGAACGGTCAAACAAGTTTTGTGCATAGGCTCGTGCAGGCAGCGGCTGGCGGCGCAATGGTCTGATGCGGCGCCCTGTGAAGTATGCAATGATTTATCAGAAGCAGTGGCGTTGGCGGTGGCATCCGCGGAATCCGGTGATACAGTGCTTTTGTCACCCGGTTGCGCAAGCCAGGATATGTTTGCCGATTACGCAGAGCGAGGCAGGGTGTTTATTGAAACAATCACCAGGGAGATAAAAAAATGAAACCGTTCAGTCAGTTTGTTTGCCGTGGAATTATGCGTGTTTCGTGTTTGGGTGCCGGCGTTTCTGTGGCGGTGGCGGCAGTGTTTTTGTTCTCCGGCTGCGCCGCAGTCAGTCCGCGCGACGTGGTGTTGCTCGACGACCGCGGGGCGGTGCCGGCACCCTATGTGCGTCCCGGCACAACCGCTCCGGAACGGCCGCCGGTACGGGAACCGAGTTTTCCAGATCACGAGCCTTTGGAGCCGATTGAGCCTTTGGTTTTCGACGAGGACACCGGCTATCCGGTTTTGGATGACCCGCCGGTCGAACCGGTTATCCCTGACTATCCTGAACCGGAACCGGACATTGATGTTATAACCTATACCGTGCAGCCCGGCGACAGTTTATGGAGCATCAGCCGCAAGTACGGCGTTTCACACCACGAGCTGGCCGCTTTCAACGATATGCAGCTGGAGGATGTGCTGGTGGTCGGCCGGGAGCTGGAAATTCCACCCGGCGGCACACGGCGACCGCCGGAGCAGCAGCGGCAGGTCGAACGCCGTCCGGACCCGCCTCGGCGACCGACTCCGGCTCCGGATCGCGAACTGGTCGAGGGAGAAAAGTACACGGTCCGCCGCGGTGACAGCCTGTCGGTGATTGCCCGTGACTTCGGTGTGCGAGTAAACGAGATCAAGGCGATGAACGATCTGACTTCCGACCTCATCTACGAGGGCCAGACCCTGGTCATCCCCCAGCCCGCCGAGCGGGAGACACGACCGACTCCCACCCCCCCGGAACTTCCGGAACCCGAGATCGAGGGATTGGAACCATGGGAGGTCGAAACGACAGAGCCGGTCGAAAGACCTCGTCCCGAGTTTGACGAAGAGACCAGCACGATCAACCATGTGGTTACCGAAGACGGCGAAACTCTGCAAGACATTGCCGACATGTACGGAATCGATGTCGAAGTGATTCGCCGGCACAATCCGGAAATCCGCCAGCGCACTCTGCGCTCCGGCGCCACTGTCAAGGTTCCGGTAATGTAGCCACGTCCATCTCGCGTGCCGCCCTCACTTCGTCCGGCCTGCCGACCGGGGTGGAAGCGGGGGCCTGGCGCAGCGATTCCGGCTTCTCCTTGGCCTTTCCGGCAATCCTCCGCATGGCCGCCACGAAGCGGTCGAGGGTTTCCTTGCTCTCGGTCTCGGTTGGTTCAATCATCAGCGCCTCCGGTACGATCAGCGGAAAGTATACGGTTGGCGGGTGAAATCCTTCGTCGATCAATCCTTTGGCAATATCCACGGCCCGAATATTGTGTTCATTCTGCATGCGCCTGGCGGACAGTACGAATTCGTGCATGCAAACGCGCTTGAAAGGCAGCTCGTAGATATCCTTCAGTTGGTTCATCAAGTAGTTGGCGTTGAGCACGGCATGGTCGCTGGCCTGGCGCAGGCCTTCGCCGCCGAGCATCAGAATATAGGCGCAGGCTTTGAGACAGACCCCGAAGTTGCCGTAGAACGGCGCGATATAACCGATTGACTTCGGATAGTCATAATCGAGAATGTAGGTGTTATCTCGACGCTTAACCACTCTGGAGACGGGCAGGTAGTCGAGCAGCCTTGCGGCTACGCCGACCGGGCCGGCGCCGGGACCGCCGGAACCGTGGGGAGTGGCGAAGGTCTTGTGCAGATTGACATGGACCAGGTCGATGCCTGCGTCTCCCGGACGGAAGCGCCCCATAACCGCGTTGAAGTTGGCGCCGTCGTAATAGACCAGAGCATCGTGGCGGTGGGCGATGTCCACCAACTCCTGAATATCCCGGTTGAATATGCCCAGAGTGTTGGGGTTGGTCAGCATGACGGCCGCGGTCTGGCCGCCGATTTTTCTCTCCAGGTCGTTCAAGTCGATCATGCCGCTTTTCGCGTCGGTATCCACCGGCACTGTGCTATAGCCGGCGACAGCGGCGCTCGAAGGGTTGGTGCCATGCGATTCGTCCGGGATCAGCACTTCATTTTTTTGGTTGCCCCGGTCTCGGTGATAGGCGGCGACAATCATCATGCCGGTCAGCTCCCCGTGGGCGCCGGCCATAGGTTGCAAAGTGGTACCGGCCATGCCGGTGAGTTCATTGAGCAACTGTTCCAGGTCGTAAATCACCTGCAGCGCCCCCTGCACCAGCAAGCCGCCCTGCCGCAGTTGCGGCAGCAGCGGGTGAAGGTTGGAGAATCCCGGCAGAGCCGCCACTTTCTCGAGTATTTTAGGATTGTATTTCATGGTGCAGGAACCCAGGGGATAGAATCCGGAGTCCAGCCCGAAATTACGGCGGGAAAGCTCGGTGAAGTGGCGAACCGTGTCCAGCTCCGATATCTCGCACAGGGCGGGCGGGTGCTGTCGCCGGTATTGGGCCGGCAGCTCGTCTGCGGACGGCACATCGCCGGACGGCGGGCGCACGCCGCGCCGGCCGCTTTTTGATTGGTCGAAGATCAGGGGCATAAAACAGACTCCATGGTTTCTGCCAGAATGCCGATTTCGTACTTGGTGCGACGTTCGGTTACGGCAACCAGCAAATAATTCTGCAATTCTTCGTAGTAATGTCCAAGCGGGAAACCGGGGGCGATGCCGCGCTCGACCATGCGGGCGGCAAAGTCCTCGGCGTTGACCGGCAGCTCGATGGTGAACTCGTTGAAGGTCGGACTGCTCTCCTTGACAGTGACCCCGGGGATGGCCCGCAAACGCTGCTTGGCGTATTCCGCCTTGTCCCGGCACAATCGCGCCACCTCCGCCAGGCCTTCGCGTCCCAGCAGTGTCAGGTAGATGTGCGCCCGCAACGCGCACAGCGCCTGGTTGGTGCAGATGTTGGAAGTGGCTTTCTGACGTCGAATATGCTGCTCTCTCGCCTGCAAGGTCAGGACAAAAGCTTCGCGTCCCTGTGCATCGGTTGTGCGGCCGACGATGCGGCCGGGCAGCCGCCGGATCAATTCACTCCGACAGGCCATGAACCCCAGATAAGGACCGCCGAACCCCAGAGGGATGCCCAGAGACTGACCTTCGCCGGTGACAATGTCAACCCCGATTTCGCCGGGGCTGACCAGCACCGCCTGGGCGATCGGGTAGACCGACTGAATGACCAGAACCCCGTTCCGATGACAATGTTCGACGATGTCCTGGTGATTGTCGACAGCGCCGAAGAAATTGGGGTTCTGCAGGATGACCGCCGCCGTTTTTTGGTCGATCATGTCGAACAATGCCTGTCGGTCGCTTTGGCCGTGCGCCACTGGAGCTTCAGCGAAATCGTGG
>SLNM01000229.1 GCA_007133055.1 Lentisphaeria bacterium | reverse complement strand
TTGCAGTCGGCCCGCCCCCACAGATGACGACATCGTATTCGCCTGCCACCGGGATTTCGCGGCCCGGTTCATGAAGGGTGCTTTTCGTCATTTTATTCGTCCTTTTCGGTTGTCGATGGTGAATTCATGGCGGCCTGCGGGCAGGGGATGAAATGCCATGCGTTCCGCGTTCCGGTTTGTGCCCGGGGGCAGTAGTCCGTCGAGTTGCAGCCGGGCCGGCGCCGGGGTTTGCAGGCGAAGCAGGCGTTCCCCGTTTCGCACGCTCTCGATCTGGACTGTGACCGGTCCGCGGGGAGTGGGCACTTTGGCATCCATCCGTTTGAGACCGGCCGGTTGCGGGGCGATCAGGATTTCGGCGAAACCAGGCGAGGCCGGGCTCACGCCGGCAACGAAGCGTGGAAGAATATTGGCTGGCGCGGCACCCCAGGCGTGATTCCAGTCAAGGTTGTTTTTATATTTGTGGTCCCAGGCTTCAAGCGTGACCGTGGAGCCAACGCGCAGCATGTTCAACCAGCCGCGATCATGTTCGGCGGTCATCAGTTTCAGAGCATGGCCTGGATCCCCGAGTCGATAGCAGGACTCCAGCAGGTATTGCGCGCCGTACACGCTGCACGCCATGCCCCGCGATGTGATGAAGGCCAGCACGCTCTCCTCCCGTCCCCTGGGCACCAGACCCAGAGCTGCTGGAATCATGTTGGCGTGCAACGAGGCGTGGGCGCTGCCCTCCCCGTCGACGAAAACCCCGCGTCTTTCGTCAAAACAGACCTGGCGAAGGCTGGCGGCGACCCGGGCATGGCGTTCGCGGTACGCGGCGGCGTCCTCCGCTTTACCGAGCAGATCGGCGATCTGCCCGAGCAGATCGAGGTTCCAGGCGTGGAAAGCGTTGACCACCGTCTTGACCGGAACCATGTCATAGTTATCGCGCTCGCCGGTTCCCCCGTCAGTGAAAGAGCCCGGCGGCCAGTCCACCAGTTCGCGCAGCGGGTTCTTCAGGGCATCCATACGGAGTTCACGCAGCAGTTCGGGGGTGACCCGGCCGGTCTCGGTGCTGATCAGCCCGTCCTCCCGCGCCAGCGCCAGCAGCGCTTTCCTTTGCAACTGTGGGTAGCATGTTTTCAGCAGATCCTTCCGCCCGGTGTATTGATAGTCCGCCCAGGCCATGGGGACGAAATGCAGCACCCACTCGGTCGGCCAGGTCGGATGTGACAGCAGGTGTTCGAATGTGCGGCGTGCCATCTCGTACTCGGCGTCCACGCCGTAATGACAGAGCTGGTTGATGTAGGCATCCGCCTCGTAGGGGATCCGCTCGCGATCACCGTCCACGTAAATGCCGCAGAAACTGGTGGCTTTGATGCTGTACTTGCACAGCTCCCAGACGCGGTTCAGCCGGTCGTCGTCGCACGTGAACGCCGCCGCCTCGTCGTCGAACGGATGGAGGACCGCCAGTTGGCAAAGCCGGTCCAGTGTCGCTACGGCGGCATTGATCTCCACTTCGGCGTAGCGGAACGGCATCACCTCGAAGAGGGAGTCCGGCATGCGAACCGCGCCCGGGCCGGTGTTGCGCTCATCGGGAGGGATGACCACCAGCATCGTCCGCGTGCCTGATTCCAGCTCGAGCAGGATTTCCCGATATCGCACCGTGCCCGGCGGATGCCGATCAATCCGACCGTCGTCGGCAAGCTTCTCACCGAGCCGCACAGTGGTCGTGGCGGACCGGTCGCTTGTAACCGTCAAACGAAGGGTGCCGAAAGCGGCGCGGCCAAAATCCATGAACCACCCGCCGGTTTCCGTCCGCCGCACGGCAATCGGTTCGATTTCATGTACTTCCAAAACGTCGGCCTTTGCCCGTGTCTTGGCGGGATCGAAAATGTTTACAGAACTCATGGTAAATCTTTCGTCAAAATGAGCGGGCTATTCATATGTCGGCACGATGGCGTCCCCCTGGCGCAGCAGCCTGCGGATGTCCTCCAGGTTGAGATCGCGCAAGTCGGCGCCGGTCCTGGCTGAAAGCGCGGCCATGGCGCCCGCCGCCTGACCGGTGGCCATGGCGGTGGCCTGGACGCGCAGAGCGGAGTTGGCCAGGCGGTCGCTCGACAGGCAGCGCCCGGCAACGGCCAGGTTGCGCAAGCCACGCGGAAGCAGCGCCCCCCGCGGCACCGTGGGCACGATTCCATGCTCAAGCATGCGTTTGTCCAGTCCGCTCCCTTCGGAAACATGCAGATCAATCGGATAATACGCGTGGCACAGCGCATCCTCCCAGCGCCTGCCGGAAACATAATCTTCTATCGTCACCGTTTTATCGCCCACGACCGTCACCGTCTCTCGGATGCCGCATTCGGGCGCCAGATAGTCGATGCGCAGGTTTTCGAGTCCGGGCTGTTTCCGTAGGAAGCGGTACATGCGCAGAACGGAAGCGCGTCCTTGCAATTCCATCCGGGAACGGCCGCGGCTGTCGCGTGCATCGCATGCGGGAATGTGGTTGGCGTTTTCGCCGCGTTTGCGTAGCCAGCCGAAGACGTTCGGATCTCCTGTATTCCACCCCGCGTCATGCGACTGCATCTCCCCTCGGGCGCAGGCATCCGCAAACGCCTGGTTCAAAGCGGTCTCATCAAGGATGTCGCCATCAAAACCGCTGACCCGGCACACCTGGGTTCCGGGCTGTAGTTCCGGTCCGGGATCGCGCAGTTCCGCCCCGGCCAGCGCCGCGGTGTTCGCGTCGCCCGTGCAATCCACCACCACGCGGGCGCGGAGCGTTTCCAAGCCGGCCTTGCCGCACAGCGTTAGACGCCAACCCGCATCCCCGGCCTCCAGCGCGGCGGGCAGCGTGTGAAAAAGCACTTCCACGCCGGCTTCAGTGACAAACTCATCGCACAGCAAGGTGTACAAGAACCGGTCCACCCAAACATGATGATGCCAGTGCTTGTCCGGAACAACGGAGAAATCCGGCAGCGTTCCACCGGCTTCCGCGACACAGCGTTCGACCAGTTTCCATCCATAGCCGCGAATGACCTGGCGGCCCCAGGCATGAAAAAGCCCCGGGAAATTGACGCCACCGGCCGTGGTCGCACCCCCCAGCAGGCTCCCCCGCTCCACCAGCAGCGTCCGTGCGCCTGCCCGCGCGCTTTGTATGGCGGCAACCATGCCGGCCGGACCGCCGCCGCAAACGACGACATCGTATTCCGCGAGAACCGGAATCTCGCGGGAGGTTTCCGGGATGGTCATTAGTTTCATTGTTTATGGAGTTCTCTTTTTTTTGACTTCATGTCTTCAGCATCTTGGCAAAGCCTTGCTTCAGGCAGCCGATATCGGTTCCCATCTCAGCCTCCGTTTGTGATTGTGCCCCCCACTATCACTATCTCCAAAGCGCTCCGCGCGGGGCAGTTACCGATGCAATCTTTGCCTCGTCAGCCAGCCGGCGATGAAGGCCGCCTGCTTTTCGCGAATATGCGGATGGAAATGGACATGATCGCAATAGAGATCGCCACCGAGATTTTCAGTGAAGGTGTGCAAGTCGATGCTCGGAACCTTGGCTTCGGCCATCACCTGATCGGCGATGCGGTTGTAGGCTTCGCAGTCGGCGGCAAAACGATGAAACGCCTTGCCGGGCTGATTATGCACCTTCTCGTCGCACGGGGTTGTTCTTATCCATATCATCTGTGGTTTCATTATGGAAATAATTTTCACGATATCCTGCAGATTCTGTTCGTACTGCGCTAGTGACACCTGTTTTTCGCCGGTGGCGGGGTTGGTCTTGATGTCGTGCAGACCGCAGTTGAGCAAGAGGTAGTCGGCATCGATGCCCCCGGCCTTCTTGACGGCCGCCAGATAGGCGAGCACCATTGACGAATCGCCGCCGTTGGCGCCACTGGGGTTGTCCAGATTAAGCAAGGCTTCCGCCTCGCCCTCCTTGCGGGCGTAGTCCATGGAGCCGCGCAGATACTCCCGCAGATAGGGCCCATACTGAATCGATATGCTGTCGCCGATTACGAATGCTTTCATTAAGCCTTGTTCCATTTTTCGTTTGCTGCTTTTTTTCTCTGGCTCCCCTCACCAGTGTCGTCCGCGTTCATCGCCCCGCGCAGTTGATCGGCAATGCCCCAGAGGGTGTTGCCCAGTGGTTTTTGGTTTTGTTCGGTCATGGTTGATTCACTTTCGATAATTCTTTCAACAGCCGATCCAGCATTCCGCCGCTTGTAATATGGAGCGTAAACAGCGAATCGGCGTGTTCTATGACAAATCGGTTTCGCGCCTCCGCCGCCGCGAGGTTTCCGGAAATATCGCGCATTTCCAGAATAAGCATCCGGTTTCCCTCGAGTGCGTCGCGCGCTCCCGGGGCAAATGCGGAATCCTCAATCCCCCAGGACGGGCAGGCAATCACCCGCCGTTTGTTTTTCAGCAGCCATTTCAAAAACATCGCCTGCCTGGCGATGCGCGCAGATCGTTATGAAATACACCCCGCCCCCGGCATAATCATGCCCCTTCAAACGGATGCTTCTGCGATGATGCCGCGCCGGATCATAGCTCATGCCTCAATCTCCACCAGGCTTTTATCAATTCTTTTGCCTGACAATTTATTTTCCTATTTCGGATTTGCCAACCATGGTCACGGTTTTGATACCACTATATCGAGCCGGTCGGTGCGCAGCCCCACGACATTGCTTACAACCATCTCCTGCTCGGCTCTGATCCTGATATCTTTCAGGGTAATCTCCTGCAAAGGCCGCTGCAACAGGCCGGCCAGGAGAATGGCCGACTGCGCCGATTCGCACTCGATCCGGCGCAAGTGGACACCTCTGATCTCAGGCAGATGGGCAGCGGCGCCGTAGTCGATATCGATTTTCTCGCCGCCGTAATGGGAGGTGATAATAATCGCCTGTTTCCGAATATTACGCATCTTAAGGCGCCGCGCCTGGATGTTCTCTATTAATCCACCGCGGCCCGGGCGCGTCTTGATCCGGACTCCGCAGTCCGTGCCCTCGAATTCGCAGTCCTCGGCCAGGATATTACGCACTCCTCCGGACATCTCGCTGCCGATCGTGACCCCGCCGTGCGCCCGGCGCACGATGCAATTGCGAATCAACACGTTCTCGCAGGGCACGCCCAGCTCGCGGCCATCGGCATCGCGCCCGGATTTCAGACAGATTCCATCGTCGCCGGTATCCACCACGCAGTTTTCGATCAGCACATTGCAGCAGGAATCCGGATCGATGCCGTCGGTATTATGGGCGCTCTCCGGATTATAAACCTCCACGCCGCGAATGGTAAGTTCCCGGCAGCACACGGGATGCACTGTCCATGACGGACTTTTCCGGAAAGTCACGCCTTCCAGCAGAAC
>SLNM01000084.1 GCA_007133055.1 Lentisphaeria bacterium | reverse complement strand
CCCGGCTGATCTGCTCCTCGAACAGCGAGGGCAGTACCACTGCCGAAGCGCCGGCCTCCGCACATCGGGAAACCGCTTCTGCGTTCCTGGTCAAAGGTCCGGCGCCGATGATGATCGGGTGTTCCAGTTCCAGCCCCATGTACTTTACTTTGATATTCATCGGTGATGATTCCTTATAATCGAACGGCAAATTTGCCTCCATGACTCCGTGTCTTCATGACTCCGGGTCGACGAGAGCGGCGGACGATTTCCGGCCCCTGATCTTTCGCCCTAATTTTTCCTGCCTTCCTGGTGTTTTTAGACACATTCCGGTGTCTTTTGTCCGGCCGACGATAGCGGTCGACGAGAGCGGTGGACGATTGGGGCGCTATATACTCGTAATCCGCTATCGTCGCCCGCTATCGCCAACCCATTCCTAAGAAAACCAATTGACGACTACGGCGACGACTACGGCTCCGGCCAACCCTGTTCTCCGAGCAGGGGTACGAAGATGCAGTTTTCGTGCCATTGTTTCTGGAAACCATCACCTTTGCGGGTGACCAGCGCCAGGCGCTGCACGCCCTGGCTGCCGACCGGGGCGATCATGCGTCCGCCCTCGGCCAGTTGTTTGAGCAGCGATGACGGGATGTCGGGGGCGGCGGCGGTAACAACAATCGCGTTGTAGGGTGCTTCGTCGGGCCATCCCAGCGTGCCGTCGCCGACATGGATATGGATGTTGTCCAGTCCGGTCTTGCGCAAAGCTTTTTTTGCTTGTTCAGCCAAAGCGTGCAGTCTTTCCACCGAATGCACTTCGGCCGCCAGATTGCCGAGAATGGCGGCCTGGTATCCGCTTCCGGTGCCGATTTCCAGGACTTTTTCGGAGCCGTCCAGTTGCAGCAACTGCGTCATTCTGGCGACCATGTATGGCTGTGAGATAGTCTGGCCCTGCTCGATGGGCATGGCATGGTCCATGTATGCTTGTTCGAGCGGAGTTTCCGGTGTGCAGAACCATTGTCTGGGTACGGAGCGAAAGGTTTGCAGCAGTCTCGGGTCATCGATTCCCCGGCGCTGCAATTGTTCGCGCACCATTTTTTCGCGCAGTTGTTTTTCCCTGGCTTGACGGTCATTTTGTTCGGCTTGATTATTCATTTTTCGGCAAACTCCCTGCTACTTTTTCGCCCAGTTCCACGCAATGCCTCAGGTCTTCTTCGGTTGGCACATAGCGTACGAACAGCGGTTCATCGACCAGTTCCAGCCCGAGTTTGGCGGCCATTTCCTGGAGTTCCTCCCTGCCTTTCTGGTTCCACCCGTACGATCCGAAGAGTGCTCCCGTCCGAGTTTTTGGTTGCAGCCCTTTGATGTAGGTCATAAGGTCTGCCAGGGTTGGATATACTGAGCTGTTAAGGGTTGGCGAGCCGAAGATCACCGCGCCACTGTTCATGATTTCGGTGGCGATGTCGCTGCGATGGTCGTTGTTCAGGCGGAACACTCTGGGCAGTCCGCCGCCGCGGCTGACTCCTTCGGCGATCGCTCCGGCCATGGTTTGCGAGCTTTGCCACATAGTATCGAAGGCCACCACCACCTGTCGGGTTCGGGGTTGGGCGACAAAGCGCCGGTACATTCCGAGAATCCATTCGATGTCCCGGGCTGTCCTCCACATCGGGCCGTGGTCGGGTGCGATCATTTGGATTGGCAGTTTTTTCTGTTCCAGGACGGCGAGTGTTTTTTCGACCATCGGGCTGTATGGCATTACGATATTGGCATAGTATTTTTCGGCCTGCCACTGCATGGTTGGCCGGTCGTTTTGATCTGCGAACAGCTGACTGGTGGCCAGGTGCATGCCGAAGGCGTCCTGGGAGAAGAGGATACCGTCCCGGTCGAAAAAGCTGACCATGCTGTCCGGCCAGTGGATCATTCTAGTTTCGACGAAGCTCAGGCTGCCGTTGCCGAGGTTGATCGAGTCGCCGGTTTTCACCGGGGTCAGCGGCCAGTCCTGTTGGAAGTGGAGGTTGAGGGCTTTGACTCCGTTAGCCGAGGCGAAAATCTGGCTTGGCCTGATCTGCCCGACTACTTCCGGCAGGGCGCCGGAATGGTCCATCTCGGCGTGGTTGGAAACGATGAAGTCAATTTTGTCGGGGCTGATCACCGATGCGATACGTGACATCATCTCTTTGGCGAACGGTGCTTTAACCGTATCGACCAGGGTAATCTTATCGGCCATCACCAGGAAGGCGTTGTATGTGGTACCGCGCTCCGTGCGGTAGCCGTGAAATTCCGGCAGGGTCCAATCGACCGCCCCGACCCAGTAGACGCAGTCACTGATTTTTCTGGCCTGGAAAGGATGGTTGTCCGGTTTCATTGTTTATGTCTCCTTGGGTTATCCGGGTTGTAGAGAATTGCGAAATGTTAATTTTGTAGGTCGACTATCC
The DNA here is from genome assembly GCA_007133055.1 of Lentisphaeria bacterium. Classification (GTDB taxonomy): domain Bacteria; phylum Verrucomicrobiota; class Lentisphaeria; order Oligosphaerales; family PUNB01; genus SLNM01. The sequence goes on along the minus strand of SLNM01000084.1, from coordinate 2,947 downwards.
GAGTCGCCCACGCGAATCGAGGTTGGTCGACTCGGATAGTCGACCTACGTTTGGCTCGATTCGCACATTTCGCAGGGTGCGAATGCGTCTCGCCCACGCGAATCGAGGTTGGTCGACTCGGATAGTCGACCTACGTTTGGCTCGATTCGCACATTTCGCAATTCTCTGCTATCCGCAACATCGCTTGAACTTTTTACCGCTGCCGCATGGGCATGGCTGATTGCGCCCGATTTTTTCGGAGGTGTCGCGGGTGTGGGCTGCATCGTTGTTCTCCTCCCACCAATCCTCGTCCCAATCCTCGTCGTCGTCGAATTCGCTTTCCTGCTGTTCCGCCTCGATGCGAACGCTTTCATTGAGCACCTCCCTTCTATCCTCGAGGTCAAGCAGTCCCTGATCGGCCATCTTCATAATTTCTTTTTTGGTTTCCGTCCATAATATTTTATCGGAAAATTCCCGCAAGAACCTTTCGGCATTGGCCTGCACCTGCCGTGCCATGGCTGCACCGTCGGCCAGTTTGCCGGCGCTGTCCAGGTTTAGGAGCAATTGTGTGAACATTTCCGGTACTTTCCGGGTGAAATCGGCCGGCAGCGCACGCTTTTCGATAATCTCTTCAAACATCCAATGATGAATCAGCCATGGGATGTCCTCCACTTCGATGGTCTGTTGTTGGCTGGACAGGGAGCAGGCGCTGGACAAGAAGCATTGCACCAGTTCCAGGAGCATAATGAACTGTCCTTCACCGAGTTGATACTGTTTTCCGAGGCGGTTAACCACCTTCTTCCATTTTTTATAGTGCTCGAGTGCCATCATCAGTTCGCTTCGGGCCTCCTCGAAAACGTCTTCCTGTTCAAGTGCCCGGTCGGTGAAACAGGCGTACGGTCTGGCGGGGAACGATTCCTCAATTTCCTCCGGCAGCATCGCACAGCCCATTTCGACCTTGATTTGCGAGTTTTCCAGAAGGTTGCGTACGGCGTCCGCCAGGGTATGCGGATAGGTTTCAATGGTTGTTGGCCGCCAGCCAAGCTTATCGAGAATTTCCTCGGTCAGCTCCGCCAGTTTCCGGGAGAGCGCGTCGAGGTTGGCGGGCGGTTTTTTCATCATGGCAATCTGCATAGGCGGTTCCTCCTGATCGCAAAGTCCCAGCAGGAAACCCGGGAAAAAAGGCTGCGAGGGATTCTTGCCGCCTTCCTCCACCGCCTCGTTTGCCGCCATGAAGTAAAGGTCTAGCCTGGCATTTTTTTGCGGCAGTTGAAGCAGCCGTTCGACGGCGGCGGGATCGGCCGGAAGGTTCGGGTGCCGGGAATCGAAGAGATTGAACTCGTGTTCTTCCCAGATCAGGTTTCCGTTTTCATCCTCTCCCCTGAGAAGAGGGGTCACCCCGTCTTCCGGGTCAAATTCGGGATATTCCCCTCCCAGGCGCGCATCCTCCGCCACCTCTCTGACCTGTTGCAGCGCGGCAAGGATACGTGCTCCGGTCTCGGTGTCGGTAGCCAGCCAGGGATGCAGGAGCGGGCCGTAGCGCTGTAAAATCGGGTGGCCCGCCCTGGTCCGATGCCACAGGTTGTTTTTTTTCAGCCATTTTCTGGCGGCGGGATGGATTTCCGAGCTGCTATTGAATTCCAGTTGAAAGTGCGGCATGTTGAGCATAAGCTGTCTGGCGTCAGGATCTTCAAATAGATTTGATTCGCGTTCCTTCAGGAAGCAAAATTCACGCAGGCCGAAGTCTCCCTGATACAATGCCACCGACCGATGCTCGCCTCCCTGGCCCATGATGGAGACATACAGCGGTTCCTCCCCGGCCGGATCGACGACCCCGAAGATTTCCGACTCGTAAAACAACTCCCAGGGTTGCAGGCGGGCGATCTCGACGGCAAGTTCGTAGAGTTTGTGCCAGGAAAAGTCTGTTTTGTTCATCTTTGTCTGCCCTTGTTTTACCTGAACCAGGCTTCCTACAGAATTCTATCCAGGAACTCCCTGGTTCTTTTTTGCTTCGGTCTGGCGAAGATTTGCTCGCTGGCACCTTGTTCGACGATTCTGCCCTCGTCCATGAAGAGGACACGGTCGCCAACTTCTCTGGCGAATCCCATTTCATGGCTGACCACCAGCATCGTCATGCCTTCCATCGCCAATTGCTTCATCACTTGCAGCACCTCTCCGACCAGTTCGGGGTCGAGAGCCGAGGTTGGTTCGTCGAACAACATAACTTCCGGTCGCATGGCCAGGGCGCGTGCGATCGCCACTCTCTGCTTCTGACCGCCGGAGAGGACTGCCGGGTAGACTTGGGCTTTGTCGGCCAGTCCGACCTTGTCCAGCATCTCGCGTCCGCGTTGCCGGGCATTGGATTTGGTCAGATGCTCGACGTGCAGCAGGCCTTCGGTTACGTTACCCAGCACTGTCATGTGGGGGAACAGGTTGAAGTGTTGAAAAACCATGCCGACTTTTTTTCTTACCCGGTGAAGTTTTCCGCGGGCGCTGGTGACTTTTTCTGCATGGATAGTCACCGTTCCTGACTCGGGCACTTCCAGGAAGTTAATGCAGCGCAAAAGTGTGCTCTTGCCGGAGCCACTGGCGCCGATGACCACCACCACTTCGTTTTCCTCGACTTGCAGAGATACATCCCTGAGGACATGCAGGTCGCCGAAGTGCTTGTTGATCCGGTTAAGTTTAATTATGGTGTTTTTACCCATGCTCGCAATCAATCGCTGACACTCAATTTCAGTTCGAGCTTTCTGACCGCCCAGGACATCGCCGTGGTCATAGCCAGATAATAGATGGCGGCGATAATCAACATTTCCATCATCAGGAATTCGGAAGCGCCCACCTGCCGGGTTTGCAGCAGCAGCTCTCTGACTGCGATGGTCGAGGCCAGCGAGGAGTCCTTGAGGGCGATAATAAACTGATTGCCCAGCGGCGGCACCGAGCGTTTGAGAGCCTGCGGCAGGATAAT
>SLNM01000218.1 GCA_007133055.1 Lentisphaeria bacterium | reverse complement strand
GCGATGAACCGCAACAGGTTGGCCGCATTGGCCTCGCCGTCGAGAGTCAGGCACTCCTGCGCCCTGGCGACGGTGGAAACGGGCAAGGTGGAAAGCGCCCAATCGTCCACCGCTCTCGTCGCCCGCTCTCGTCGGCCGAAATCGAAATGAGAACTGCGCTCCCTTTGCATGGTGCATGGTTGCTGTCAACAAGAAGCTCTCGCAATCATACGCCAGTGAACAAAAAAATAGCTGGTAGGAAGACAATACATTTGATTCCGCGAAAAGCCACCGCTGTCATGAACCGGCCGTAACCCGTCAGAACCACAGTAAAATCAACCGGATTCCAAGTTGGAGCGAACAATGTCACACGAGCCCGCCGTCGAGTTCGATCAGCTCACTGTCCGTCTTGAGGGCATGACCGTTCTCGACCGAGTTACCGCTATGGTTCCCCGGCACGGTTGCACGGCAATCGTCGGACCCAACGGAGCCGGTAAAACCACTCTGCTGCTGGCTTTGCTCGGCCAAATCCCGTTCACTGGCCAAGTTCGCTTCAGCGGCGGCAGGCCAGGCCGGGCCGTACGCATGGGCTATGTTCCCCAGCGGTTGTCATTCGACCGGGGTATGCCGATCACGGTCATCGAATTCCTGGTTATGGGACTGCAGAACCTGCCGTTATGGATGGGGTTGAGCAAAAACTGCCGGCGGCGCGCGCAGCATCATCTGCAATCGGTGCATGGAGAGGACCTGGCCAACCGTCATCTCGGCGCTCTGTCCGGAGGCGAGATGCAGCGTATACTCTTGGCACTGGCTCTCCAGCAGGAACCGGAGCTGCTGGTTCTGGACGAGGCGGCGGCAGGTGTCGATTTTCAGGGTGAGCAGTTGTTCTGTGAACTGCTGGAATCGTTGCGGCAGGAACGGCGTTTCACGCAGTTGATGGTCAGCCATGATTTGGCCATGGTCATGGCCCATGCCAGTCATGTGATCTGTCTGAAGGGCAGGGTGACCGGCGAGGGCTGCCCCCATCAAGTCATGAACTCGGATGTGCTGGCCAGCACCTTCGGTCCGCATATGGGGGTGGTTGATCGCCGCAGTCTGATGTCGGTGGCGGAGGAAAAGAAATGCGAGTGTGCACGGAACCATAACAGATGATTGATCTGTCCTTCATCTACCAGGCTCTTGGCCGGCTGATTCCATGCCCGTGCATGGAAGCCAGGTTTATGCAGCAGGCTCTGCTCGGACTGTTGCTGCTGGCGCCGATGGCGGCGACGATGGGGGTGCATGTGGTCAACCACCGCATGGCTTTCTTCTCCGACGCGGTCAGTCATACCGCGTTCACTGGTGTGGCCATCGGTTTGATCCTTGGCTTGAATCCGGACTGGACGATGGTTGTTTTCGCGCTCGTCTTTGGCCTGGGTATCATGGTGGTTCAGCGGCGCAGCTCGCTGTCGGTCGATACGGTGATCGGTGTCTTCTTCTCGGCTGGCATCGCCTTCGGCCTGGCCGTGGTCAGCCGCGACCGCAGCGCGGCGGTGGAGGCGCAAACTTTTCTCTACGGCGATATTCTTACTCTCGACGATCCCGAGCTGACAATGCTGCTGCTGCTGTTTGTCTTTCTTTTCGTGTTCATGTGGTTCGGCTACAATCGCCTGCTCTACATAGGGCTGCATCCGGCCCTGGCGCAAACTCATCGGGTGCGGGTCAGGCTATATCAGTATGTCTACGCTGCGCTCCTGGCCTTGGTGGTGATTTTCTCGGTGCGAACCGTCGGCATGCTCCTGGTGACTGCCATGCTTGTTGTGCCGGCGGCGGCCGCCCGCAATTTCGCTCGCTCCGCCGGTCGCATGTTCTGGTGGGCTAACCTGATTGGGGTAAGTTCGGCCGTGGCAGGACTGCTGATCTCCGCCCAGAACTGGGCCAATACCGCCACCGGCGCCACCGTCATCCTGGTCGCCTGTCTGTGGTTTGTGGTCAGCGCACTGGTCGCCTGGCGCAGAACTCGGCGACAGTAGCCTGCTCAACTTCCGCAGCCTGGAAAAAACAGACGGTTCAATGGTTGGGACAATCCAAATCGGACGGCTGTGCAAGTTGTATAATGGCTTGGGTTGTCTATGGTATTTTTCTGTGAGGCAGGAGGCAGAGGGTGCCGACAGAAGTTGTTGAAAAAGGAAAATGAGTATGACTGTCAAAGTTCCATTGATGTGCGAGGTTGATCTGCTGATCTTTGGCGCCACTGCCGGAGCGGTGGCGGCTGCTTTGGCCGCTCGCCGAAATGGCCGGAGCGTTCTGTGCGCCACTTCCCACACTTATCCAGGCGAGGATGTGGCCGCGGTGATGAACTACTGGAACTGGGGCGCCTCCGGCGAATCTCCATCCATTGCCCCTGACTTGTTCGGCCGCGATTTCTTCGCCAACCCGCCGGCAACCCCGCTCCGGGTCAAGTTTCGCCTGGAGCAGGCGATGGTTGAGGCGGGGGTGGATTTTTTGTACATGGTTCATCCTTTTCGCTGCCTGCGCGATGCAAACGGGGGCGTGGCCGGAGCAGTGCTTGCCGACCGCTCCGGATTCCAGGCGGTCAGGGCGGGGACGATTATCGATGCTACGGAGCACGCACAGTTTGCGCGTTTGCTGCCGGAGGCTGAGTTCCATGCATTTGCGTCCGGAGACTATGAATTGCGCCGGGTGGTACTTGGTCGGACCGGGACGTCGTCGGCCGCCAACCCAGGTCGGGCATTGCCCGGTGAGTTCGCAGCAGGCGAGCGGAAGCTGCTGCCGCGACAGTGCCGGATGACGGCGCATTTCTCCGATCCCGGCCCCGCTGCCATGGCCCGGGCCGATGTTGATTTCAGATTGAACACCTGGTTCCCGCAGCAGCTCTATTCTTCCGACCGGACGGAAATGGTTTATGGCGACCGGCTGCGCACGGTCGGGCATCATCAGGCAGAGTGGTCAGGTGCGGAGGCTTTCGACTTGGCGGCCATGGCCTGCGGCGATGCCGCGGTTTTTGTCCTGGGACCAATGGCCGATGTGTCCGACTCAGTGGCCGAGATTTTGCGTGACCCGTGTGCGATAACGGCATTGGGAGACCGGCTGGGCAGGGCGGTCAGCACCGCAGACCGTCAGGCCGTAGATGGCGAAGTCAGGGTAGGCTATGAGGGGCTGCCGCGGCTGGACGAACTACAGGCAGTCCGGTATGATGCGTGGTATCGCATGGCCGATCATCCTCATATTGAGATGGATTTGAGTTATATGCCGGTCCTTGGCGAGTTTGACGTGGTGGTGGCAGGCGGCGGCACCGCCGGCGCTCCGGCCGGGATCGCCGGCGGCAGGGCAGGGGCGCGAACTCTGATCCTGGAATATCTCGCCGGCTTGGGAGGGATGGGGACAGAGGGAAGAATTGCCGCCTATTATCATGGTAACAAATGCGGCTTTACCAGCGAGATTGATCAGGCGGTGAGAAACCTCGGAGACCCGCCCGACCGAGTGGAAGCGGAGACCAGGTGGAACACGGAATGGAAAAAATACTGGCTGCTTAAAGCAGCCAGAGATGCCGGAACCGAGGTCTGGTTCGGCGCCATGACGCTGGCCGCCGCCGTCCAGGACAACGATGTGCGCGGTGTGGTGGTCGCAACCCCGGCCGGCTGCGGACTGATTAAGGCGCGAAAGGTGGTGGACGCCACCGGCAATGCCGACGTCGCCGCCGCCGCCGGCGCCGACACCGCAGACATTACAACCGACCATATCGCCGTACAGGGAACCGGGCTCTCCAGATATGTTCCGGGCGAGCATTATGCTAACAGCGACTATACTTTTGTCGACGACAATGACCTGGTCGATGTCACCCGCGCCTTCGCTGTGGCAAGGACTAAGTTCCGGGACTGTTTCGATGTGGCGCAGATCGTTGAATCACGGGAACGCCGTCAGATCAAGGGGGAGTTGACGCTTGAGCCGTTGGATTTTCTGGCCGGACGCACTTTTCAGGATACCGTGGTGACGGCATGCAGCAATTTTGATTCGCACGGCTTCACTGTCCACCCGGTCTTCCTGGTCAAACCACCGGACCGCGAGGAGCTGTCAGCTCACGTATCCTATCGCTGTCTGCTGCCCGCCGGACTGGAGGGGGTGCTGGTAACCGGGCTGGCAGTAAGTTCGCATCGCGACTCGCTGCCGGTAATCCGTATGCAGCCGGATGTCCAGAATCAGGGATACGCCGCTGGCCGGGCCGCAGCGATGGCGGCGCAGGAACAGTGCGCTTTGCGGCGAATAGACATGAAAGCGTTGCAGCAACACTTGGTGCAGACGAAAATTCTGGCGCCGGAAGTATTGGAGCATCAGGATTCGCCACCCCTGACGGAAGCTGACTTTGCAGAGGCGGCTGCCAACGGAAAGGATGATTATCTGGGGTTGGCCATCCTCTTTTCCGATCCCGAGCGCAGTCGGCCTTTGCTGCGGGATATTTTTCAACAGACGAAGGATGATGCGGAGAAACAGCGATGCGCGCTCATTCTCGCCTTGCTCGGCGACGACAGCGGACTGGATGTCCTGCTTGATCAAGTGGCTGGCGGCGACTGGGATCAGGGCTGGCATTACACTGGAATGGGACAGTTCGGTTTTTCGATGAGTGAGATCGACAGTGTTGTGGTTGCCCTGGGACGCACAAGGAACAGGCGGGCTCTGCCGGCTGTCCTGGAAAAGCTGAAAAAACTGTCGCCGGAAAGTGAGTTTTCTCATTGCCGTGCGGTTTCGATGGCGCTCCAGGCACAACCTACTGCGGATGCCACCGGCCCCCTGACACGGTTGCTTGACGGTTTGGCCGGTAACAGCCGGAACAGTATTGCCGCAGTCCTGCGACAAGTGCCGGGCGACCAATGTGATACCAGCGAGCGTAATCGGGAGCTGAAAGAGCTGGTGGTTGCCCGCGCACTTTTGAACTGCGGCGATGACGAGGGGAGAGCCAAACAAGTTCTGGAAGGATACGCCAACGATGTGCATGGACACTATGCCAGACACGCTAGAACATTGTTGAAACAAACCCCGTGCAACGGATGATAAAATGCCGGAACTCCCCGAGGTCGAGACTATTCGTGACGCATTGAACCAAAAACTGACCGGACGCCGCGTCAAAGAGGTACTGGTGCATAATCCGCACCTGCGGGAATCGGTGGATGCCGCCGCCCTGGCTGACCACTGCGTGGGAAGGCCTTTTCAAGCGGTGCGGCGGCGTGGCAAATATCTGATTGTCGAATGCGGGGACGGGCAGGGACTGATAGTTCATTTAGGCATGACCGGCAGTTTCCGGGTTGGCGGCGACCAGGACACACTGGGCCGTCATGATCATGTTGAGTGGCGCTTCGAAGACGGACTTAGACTTTTGTTCAACGACCCCCGCCGATTTGGCTGCGTGATGCCGATTCGGCTGCCTTTGGAGCTTGGGAACGGTGATGGACCATTGCCGCGACTGGGCCCGGAGCCGCTGTCCGATGACTTTTCCGTCGATTTCCTGTACCACCAGCTTCATGACCGGCAGGCGCCGGTAAAAAATATCCTGATGGACCAGGCGGTGGTGGCGGGGATGGGCAATATCTACGCCAGCGAAGCCTTGTTCCGGGCAGGAATCAGTCCGCGACGCAAAGGCAGCCGAATCAGTCGACGAAGCTGCGGGCTGCTGAGGCAGGCCATTCGGTCGGTTCTCAAGGATGCCATTGTCAGCGGTGGTACTACGATCAGCGACTATCGCTCCCTGGATGGCTTGGAGGGGCGCTTCGCAGTTCGTCTGCAAGTTTACGGAAAGGCAGGGCAGCCATGCCCAAAATGCGGAGAGAAAAGTCTGATTCGGCGCGTCTCGCTGGCCGGTCGCAGTACTTTTTTCTGCCCGGGCTGCCAGCATTAGCCTGATTAATTCATGAACTTCGTAGCGAGAGGTGCCAGTGTGCGTGAGATCAACAGCTTACAGCCGTAAACCGGTCGTGGCGTACTGGACGTACTCCAAAGAGCGGTGTCGGCTGCAAGCTGTTGAGATTGCGTGCAATGGCGACTCGCAGTAGATGGCTCGTGAATTATTCAGGTTAGGGGATACGCGACTTTTTTCGTTCTTCTCTGGCTCGGCTACTTGAACGGATCCCAGCGGCCTACCATGCGCTCGAAGGAGGGATGCGGAAAGTTTTCCTGGAAAAGCCGATAGTACCATAGTTCCTTAAGCGAGTGCAACTGATAGCCGGTTTGGCTGCGCGGATGCTTTTCCAGCTCGGAGGGGGCTAGCTGGTCGGCGGCTATCCGGTCCATCATGCCGTCGGTGCCGGCACCGGCCGCGAAGCGCAGTTTTACCCGCCGATAAATGACCTCCGGCAGGAGATCGCGAAAGGCCTCGCGTAAAATGTACTTCTCGATGAAATTGCCGTCCTGCCCCTGATATATTTTCCACCCCACCGGGGTTTGGTGAGCCAGAGCGACCACGGCGCTGTCCAGGAAAGGTGTGCGATAGTGGATGCCGTTGCCCATCATCGAACGGTCGAGTCGCTGCAAGGCGGTGTTGTAGGCGATGGCCACCAGCTTCTCCATCATGCGCAGCCTGCCCCCTTCGCCCTCGATTTCCTTTAGCAAATGATAGCCGCCGAACAATTCATCGCCGCCCTCCCCGCTGAGTATGCAGTTGGTCCAGCCTGCGGCAAAGGCGGAGGCGATCAGGTTGGAGACCGCGCCGCTGACACAGTCCTCGTCGAACGATTCGAGCGCGCGCACCGCCGTCGGCACCAGCTCGGTAATATCGTTGCGGTCAAACTGGTGAACATGGTGCTCCATGCCCAGGTGAGCGGCGACCACTTTGGCGTTCTCGATGTCCGAGGCGCCCTCGACGCCGACCGTCAGCAGGGGCATGTCAACTCCCATGTCATGGACAATGGCGGCGATAATCGAACTGTCCAGCCCGCCGCTGAGCAGACAGGCGCCGACGGCGCCGTCAGCCATTCTCCTGGCCACCGCTTCGAACAAGGTTTTTCGGAGCTGGTCGCGCAAGCCTGAAAAGTCGCCGGCAACGTGGATTTCGGGCAGTTCGGGCAGGTAGCTGAAAACTCCGGTCGCGCTCGAACATACGGTAGCCGGCAGCAGCTCCTCGATTTCCACGACCGTGCCGATAAGCGCTTTCATTTCGGACGCGAAGAACAGCTCGCCATCTTGATCCCGCCCATAGTACAGGGGACGCACTCCCAGGGGATCGCGCACCAGCAGCAATTCTTCGCCGTCGCAGAGAGCGCAGGCGAAAACTCCATCCAAATAACGAGCGAAACCCCGTCCGTGCCGCTGATACTGTTGCAATGCGAATTGCGCATCGTCAACCCCGTCCTCCCTGGGATTGAACAGCTCTCCGTCCAAAACCAGAGACACCTGGCCGTCCTGAGCTATTCCCTGACCTCGCGCTTCCGACAGAGCGGCCGACCGCGCCCCCAGCCCGGCATGGCTGGCGACCATGATCTGCTCGCTGTCCCGGCCCCGATGGGCCAGAGCGGCCAGCATCCGTTGAATTTTTTCCCGACCTTGCTTCTGTGCTCCGGAATATCCTGCGATTGCTGTCATTGGCGATCCTTTCGTTCATTTTGGTTATCCTGAATCCGTGATAAAACCAGCGAAACGTTTACTGTAAAGTGTCGCACCTTCCGCCGGCTTGCGCGCCATGCCTGCGTCGCGTGTCCTGGCGCGGCAGGCAGGTGCCGCACGCAGACAGGTCGTACGTAACCGTTTTTCCGATTGTTTGTTTTCATAACTACCCAAAACAGGCAATGCGCAAAATGGGTAATTAAAGAATTAATCAGGCTAAGGGGGTGGGGGGATGGTTTCCCCTCCGCTTTCGTGGTCGTGGTCGGACGCCTGCGGACGGGGAAGCCCGTGGTAAATACGCACACTGGTCAAAATTTCGTGCTGGTCGTCCGCTTGCTGTCGCCTTCGCACCGCCAGCATGGTCCATCGTGCGGGGCGCCATTCCAGGGAAGGATAATATTCGACTGTAACATCGACCAGCGGGCTTGCGACATTCCAGTCGAACTGCTCGAGCATCGGAGGATTGTAACCTCCCAGCACAAAGACCGGCTTTCGCCTGCCGCTCAGACGAGTCGGCGAGTCAAGCACCACCACGCGCCGTTGCAGGTAATAGGCCTCCCTGGGCAAGGACAGTGCAGTCAGCTTATAGACTTCCTGATTCCCGGGTATTTCCTGGCGCAGGATTTCCGCCCGTTTTCTCGGCATATGCAGGAACAGTGAATTTATCGGCTGCCAACTGGTGGCGAACAGCAAATGCGCTCCCACCACCACGGTGGCGGTTCGCAGCCAGAACCAACGTGGCTGCCCGCAATATCGCTGCTCCAGCATGACCGCCCCCGCGCCAAGGGCGGCGGCCAGGGCGGTGACCGCCTGCAACCGGGGCAGCGCCTCAATCTCCACCACGCCCACCAAAACCAGCAACCACGACAAGGCCACTATGCCAGCCAGAAGCGCCAGCGCATACTCCAACCAAGGCATAATCCGGTTGAACAAATGGGCGTAGCGTCGCACTAAAATTTCATAGTGCATCCCGGCCAGCAGCGCCAGCGGCACCACCAAAACCAACAGATCGGAGGGTCGAGAGGGAGGAATCAACCAAAAGACCAGGAAAAGAGGGATGATTAGAGTGCGCAGAAAGGAGGCCATTTCACGGTTCTTTTCCAGGGGGCGGAAGGCGGCGCAGAATCCCGGCCAGAAAAAGAGGGGGGCAGGAAGAAATACGAGAAAAAGATGGAAAGGGAAAGCCAGAACCCCGCGCAGACTGGCGCCCGGTTCGGTAAGCGCAAACTCAAGAGGCAGAAGGAAGGAATCCCTCATCTGCCCCTGAAACCAAAACACGAAAATCAGAAAGGCGACAAGCATGCAGGCCAGGTGCTGTGGCATCCGGAGACGCCGCCAAATTTTGAAGGGACGGCGCATGAACATGAGCGGGAAGTAGAAAATCACGAATGCCTTGGGGCCGGTATGAAAGGCCGCCAGCAGGGTCAGAGCCAGGGCGCTGGCCCAGGCAAGACTCCAGCGGTGTTTTCTCCGTCCCAGGTAATACCACGCAAACCAGCCAGAGGAAATCAGGAAGGCAGTCAATCCCTGCCCTGTGGCGGTTCGGCCGGCGGCGACGGCGACCGCCGGAGAAAAGGCCATCAGCATGGCCACCACAATCGGTTCCCGCCGCTGCGTGTACAAACCCATTGTCAAGCCTGCGACCACGGTCATTCCGAGCATGGCCAGCACGGAGGGCAGTCGCACCGCCCATTCATTGTTTCCCACCGCCTGACGAATGACCCCGGCCAGAAACGGATAGAGCGGATAGGTAACCACGCCGCGGCCCCCGCCAGCCAGCAGACTGGAGTCGATCGAACCGAGAGCCGCCATCGACTCGACCAGCGACAGCGGTGCCACCCCGAGATTGGGCAGATACAGCAGGCAGAATAAAAGCGCGGGAAAGAATACCCAGAAACGCCTAATTGTCTGGTCTGATTGATCCATCTGAAATCGCCCGGCTTGGAGTTTACGGCTACCAGAAAATGTATGCGCCGTTTACCAGCACATATATACCCAGCAGAAGGTTGGTTATCACATGGGCAACGGCAACCGCCCAGACATCCCGAGTTTTGATCATCAGCCATAAATAGACAAATCCGGTGGCAATCCCAACCAGCCACTCCATGTGGGCCAGGCCGAACAGCAAACAGACAATCCCCACCGCCTCCCAGTCAACCCGGTTCAGACTGACCCGTAAAAAATTGCGATCAATCAGCCAGCGATAGAGAAAACCGCGCCAGAAAAACTCCTCGATGACGGCAATCACAAAGGCCGACCCGGCCAGCCGAATCAAAGCCATTGGCCAACCGGCCAGACTGGGGTCGTAAATCATTCCCGACTCGGGATCGGGCAGTCGTCCCAGGGGTAGAATTCCGAAACGAACATACCATTCCTGCCAGCCCGTATACTGTCCGCCCCAGGGTACGGCGGGATAGGTCCACACCACAAACACCCCGATCCCGACCAGCACCGCCCACACCATGTTCCGCCATGCCAGTGCAGGATACCAGCGCCAAGGCCGAAAATAGAGAAACAGCGCCAGGCAGACGAAGGTTCTGACTGCGTACTTCCAAGGATGTGGCGGGCCGAAAACCGGCAAATCCAACCCGCCCATCAAGGCCAGCCAGGCCAGAAAGGGAAGTGCATGGCTCCAGGCCGCATAATGCCTGCGACAGTGGCCGGCCAGGCGGCCGGCAACCGAGATTCGCAGCGGCGATCCCCTCTCTCCCCCTTCGTCCTGGCTGGTTCGTTCGTTCACAATACTGCCTTCCCGATGCTAGCCTGATTAATCCATACGAATTTAGTGCATTATTCAGGCTGGACGTCAATCGTCGGCTTCCGAATCGTCCTTGGAACCGGACTGCTCGGACTCATCCGCCGCACCCCCCAAACCAGTGGAGGATTCAATATCCCTGAGAATACCATCGCCACCCTTGAAAATCCAAGTGTCCACCCGAGTTTTTCTTCTCCTGCCCTGTTCATTTTCATAATACACTTCGGCAATTCCTTTGCTGTCCCAGCGCCGTTTGTCAAGGCTGACAATCGCGGAGTACGGGATTCTTCTGCCATTGGTCGCAATGAAGTGCTGCTCATCCGTGGCCATGCTCTGGCGGGACTTCAGCCCGAGCCTGAGCAGTATCACCAGGCCAAGGGGCAGGCAGATGGCGGCCATGATGAACTGGGTGCGGATATCCCACTGCGTCTTATAGTTGTCCGGGTCAGGCTCCTCCGGCCAGCCCTTCTGTTCGGCCAGCTCCCGCCATTCCCCCATACGCCCCGCCTCCCTGTGCTCCTCGAACCGCTCGATAATATGATTGCGCCGGGGATAGTATATGAACCCGTCGTAGACCGCCCATAAACCAAAGCCAAAAAAAGCAATGCCGGCAATCAGCATCCGCACCACCCACTGGCGACTTACCCTGGCCACATTCTTCATGGTTGCAACAAGCTCCTTTCGTTCCTGTCCTAGAAAGTTGCGCAAAGCGAACCTTGCGACTGCCTTCCCGCGCTAAAAAATTGGTGTCCGTTGTTCCACAGATTCAAGAGACAGACTAAAAAGGAACCGTAATCATTAGTTTGAAGATTTCAACCTTTCGACTTCAGAGCTTTGTCATGTACATTAAGCCTGCTTGATTCAGCGGCCAGATTTGCCGCATCGCCGAATTCGCATGAATAAAATGGGAGACCGTCCTCAATGATACTTGAAGCACTTACCTTCATAGGTATTTTCATCGCCATCTTTTTCTTCCTGGGCCTGTGCATTCTAATCCATGAACTGGGTCATTTGCTGTGCGCGCTGTGGCGGGGGTTGCACGTGGAACGCTTTTCCATCGGCTTCGGCAGGAAGCTTTGGGGATTCAAGCGCAACGGCGTGGAATACCGTATCAGCCTGCTGCCTTTTGGCGGCTATGTTGCTCTGCCGCAGTTGGAACCGGGCAACGAGCCAAAAACAGAGGAAGGCGAGCCACTGCCGCTGGCCAAGCCTACCGACCGCATGCTGGCCGCTTTCTCGGGGCCGCTGTTCAATGTTCTGCTGGGGTTTGCCCTGGGCTCGATTATCTGGCTGGCCGGGATCGAGCGCCCCCTGCAAATGGATGAGCTGGAGGTTTACCAAGTAGAGGAGGAATCCCCTGAATACGAAGCGGGGCTGCGACCGGGCGACCGAATTTTCGAGGTCAATGGAAAGCCGGCTGAGAGCTTTGACAATCTGGTAAGGACAACCATACTGGCAACCGGCGAAGTCAAACTAAGCCTGCGGCGCAACGCCGAAACCATGCATGTTTCCTATCTGCCCAAGCCCAACCCCGACCCCGGCTTGCAAGACTTCCAAGGACTGGCCTACCCGTTCTTCGAAGTCAAAACACCGGTGGCAATTCAGGAAGTCCTGCCGCAATCACCGGCCGAGGAGGCGGGGCTGCAAGGCGGCGACCGCATCCTCGCGGTCAACCAACAGCCGGTACACAACTCCCTAGGCTTCATACAAACCATCGACGCGAGCGCGGGCGAACCCATGTCGATCACCGTCCAACGCGACGGACAGACAATCGAGTTCACCAACGTTCGCCCCCGCCACCGGCAGAAAGAGAACGAAGACCGCTATGTCATTGGAGTGCAGCTAAGACGCCCCATGGAAACGCACTACCCCACCCCATGGCGGCAATTCAAGAATGTTTTGACTATGACCCGCGACACCCTTGCCGCCATAATCAGCCCCGAATCAACGGTCGGCCCGCGGCATGTCAGCGGCCCGGTGGGAATCATGCAAATTCAGTACACGGCCTTCCGCCATCACGGCTGGCGGCAGGGTTTGTCCATTGTCATCCTGATCACCTTCAGTCTGGCGCTGATCAATCTACTGCCCATTCCGGTGCTTGACGGCGGTCATATCGTGGTTGCCGGAGTGGAGCTGGCAACCGGGCGGCGGATGCCGGAGCGGCTGGCCTGGTTCATCCAGGTTCTATTCTTCTTGCTGCTCATTGGCTTCATGCTCTATGTAACGCTCTACGACATCGGCCGGCTTCGAGACTCTCTGCAGCCATCTCCGAACAACCAGGAAACCGCGCCTGCGGAGGAATCAGAGTTTATCGCCCCATAATTCCTTGTTCCCTGCCTGGGCTGTCCTGGAATCGGAGTTCTATCACCGGGGGCAGACGCAGAAGCTCGAGATCAGTGGCGGGTTCAAAACGCCAGTGCGCGGTTTGTTGGTCGATTAATTCGCCGGTAGTTTCCAAAATAGGGGTCGGCGCAACCACTTTCAGTTCGACCACCAGCCCTTGCAGTAATTCCCGCCAGAAATCCGCCTCGGCTTGCGGCATTTCCACCGGGGTCGCCGTCGGCGCGGAGACGAAAGCGAAATTAGCGCGAAACACCATTTCGCCATCCTCGTTTCGGGTCAGACTGAAGTCTCCCATCCTGCCACCCGGCAGGGAGCGCTGCAAATTGTCGGCAGCAAATTGCACCCTCGCATGACGACGCCCAGTGGCGGTGTCGGTCCACAATTGAAAATCCATCATGGTCAAACCATTCTGACTGAAATATTCCCGGACGGCAGCCTGGTTGAACATCCATTTGCGTTGCCCGGCTGGCGGCGGCGCCTCTCCGGTTTGCCATCCCCGAATCAGGTCATGCCCGTCCCCCACGGTTTCAAGCCAGACCAAAGGTATGGAATAATGCAGAGAGAATTCGGCCGCCCCATCCTCCTTGAGCCTTATTTCCTGACTCATTTCCAGGCACCCCCCGGCCATCAGAACAGCGGCCAGAGCGCAAATCAAATACAGCAAACTGAAATGACGATCATTCATTGCAACCTCGTGTGTCAATGGTCCAGCCCGGCAGTGAAAGACGATTAATATCGGGTTGGCAAAACAGGTTTGTCAAGGTTAATGTAACATCATTGGGAGGAAAGGTGAAACGCATGCAGTCAAATAGACATAAAATTATTAAACGCATCCTGTTAACCGCAGGCTTGCTGATTCTGGGGGCGGTGCTTGGACTGGAACTGTTGGGAGTTCCCCGGATTTTTCACAGTGGTGTGCGCCGAGTGCTTATGGGACGCGGCCTGAACATTCAGTTTCGTTCTCTGCGGGTTGGTTTTGTGGCCGGCATTCGGCTTGATGACGCGGTTGTTTTCGATGGAGGCCATAAGGACGCTCCGGCTATGCTTCAGGCCGAAAGGGTGCAGTTGCGTACCGGTCCGACCGGCTGGCTGCCCGGCCGTTTCAGACCTCGGTCATTGAATATTGTCAACGGCACTCTGCATCTGCCGCTTAACCTTGGTGCAGGCCACTGCTCGGAAAAGGGAAACAGCCTCGAATTAAATATGCTCGAACTAAAGGCGGTCTGGCGGGGGAACCAGTTGCATTTTTCCCGCCTGAACGCTGAATTATGTGGAATGGAACTGACGGGCGAAGCGATTGTTCACAACCTGCCCGAGCCAACCACCCAGGCAGGCGTGTTCGGGTGGGATTTGATACCCGCTGCGCAACGGGAACACATGCAGGAACAACTGCGCATGATCAAGGCGTTCTGCCGGCAGCAGCGCTTCGGGAGGGCGGCCCAGTTCAATTTGCATGGATTGCTGGAACTGGACTGGCGGTATCCGCAAGACTTTTCTTTCAACGGCGAGCTGACCGTGACCGGATTGGTGTATCAAGGGTTGATCTGGCAGCGGCTGCAGGGCTCGGTCAGGGTCTCCGAAGGAGTTTGGCAGGGGGAGAACTTGCAAATTATCATCGGCGACAATTCGGCCCGGGGCCATCTCGCCTTCGATCCTGCCGCCGATGATTTGTCCCTGCTGTTTGCCGGACGGGCCAGGCTTCCGGTTGTGTACCAGTTGCTTAACCTGCCAATGCCACAGGAGGCCGCCCGCATCAGGCTGCCAACCCCGGTTCGCTTTGAGCTTGCGTTTCAGGGCCCGATCAGCAACCCTGCCGCAGGCCGTCTTCAAGCTCAGGTGGTCGGCCGCAACCTGTTTTATCGGGATCTTTTCCTGCGTCAGCTAAGCGGCAGCATAACCTACCATGACCGGCAGCTCGAACTCGCCGACTTTGTCGTCCAACCCGTCGGCCGTCTGGGCGGTAGCGGCCTTGTCACCGGCCACGGCATCTATCATATTGACAACGCTCGGTTCAGCGGCCAATGGCGCGGCCGGCTGGCTCCGCCTGTGATCAAGCAATTGCTGCATGACTTCCAGTGGTCCCAGCAATGGCTGGAAGACTTTAAATTTTCCACGCAACCGGCGACTTTTGCACTGGAATTTCTCGACAGCTCCCTGGCGCCGGCCGCCTGGCATGGCCGACTGGCGGTCGCCGGGCAGGATTTTAAGTTTCGCCAGCTTAAAGTCGAAAGCTTGACCGCCGACCTGCTCATTGACCATGGAACTATCACTACACATAATCCCGCCCGTCTTAAACTTTCCACTGCGGAAGAAGGCTTGGACTTGGACTTTTCCCTGAATTGGTCGCAGAACCTTGTTTCCGGACATGCCCGCGGCGCGCTCGACTTAGTCCGGGTGTACCAGGCGCTGCAACTGCCTTCGGCATATGCAATTGGTCAGTTGGAACTTCGCGGGCCGCCCCCCTCTTTCGACCTGGTTCTGGCACCATCGCCCCTGTCCCGTCCGCGTGAATGGATTGTCGAAGGAGAAATCAATTCCAAAAAGGTGGTCTACGAGGGGTTGGAAATGGACGCGATCAGCGGGCAAGTACGGATGGCCGAAGAGCGGCTTCGATTTGAAAACATCGCGGTCGAGTCCCCCCGTTTCGAGCACCTCAGCATCGGTTATCTGCAAATTGGTCTGACCGCCCCGATCGACCTGCGGATGAACGTCCGATTTATTGGGGATCCTCTGGTAATCGATGTCTTTATCGACCGTGGTCGGTCGCGTCGCGACTACCACCAGGTATGGGGCGATTTTTCCTGGCTCGACCAACCGCCACGCATTCAAGTTGACCGCCTGCACTATCAACAATACCCGGACGGGCGGACGCGCTGGGCTCTGGCTCTGGAAGGGGCGCTCGAGGCCGAGAACGTCGCCTATCAGGGCATTGAGGCCGACCTTCTGTCAGCCCGCGTTGAACTTGCCTTGCCACGACGGGCCGAGGTCATGGATATTGCCATTCGCAACCACAACGGCCAAGAACTATACGGACGTATCGAGTTCGAGCTGATCCAGAATCCCCTTTGGCGGTTTGAATGCCGGGGAACTTTGGACCCCAGATATATTTTCGCAGGCATGGGGGCGCGGACACAGCAGGCATTGTCCCTCTTTGACTTCCACCCGGAAACCGACGTGGAGATGGCGGGGACAGTGCATATGCGCGGCGGTGGCGCGGCCACATTGTCAAGTCGGTTCAGAGGTCCGAGATTCTCCTTTTACAACTTGGAGTTCCAGGAATTCGATCTCAGTTGGTTTCTGGCCGGCGCCGACCTGCACTGGGACTTGAGTGAAAGCAGGATGCATGATGGCAAGGTCATGATTGGCGGCACCTTTAACACCTTCACCGGGGTTGGCTCGGCCAATCTTGCCTTGGACCAAGTCTCCGTGGCCGGCCTGGCCGCCGACCTGGGAGCTGAAAGCGCCACCGACAACCTGGGCAATCTGAACTCGACCGCCCGAGTCGATTTCCGTCAAACACCGGATCATTCCCGGCTGCAAATAGTCGGCAACGGACAACTGCGGATCGAGGATGCCAGGCTTTGGGAAGTACCTCTGCTGAAGAACTTGGGCGATGTCATCGGGCTGGGCAGCCTCGGTCGCATCACCCAGGTGGAGGGCGACCTCGAATTTCTCGGAGACCGGGCACGAATAAAATCGCTGGAAACCGACGGTACTATCATCTCTCTGGACGCTCGAGGATATTATTACTGGAACCGTAACTATATTGACTTGACCGCACGCGGTCGCACCCTGCGAAGAACTGCCCTGCTGGGGCAGATACTGCGCCCTCTTTCCTGGTTGTTCGAAGCGCGTTTAAGAGGGGAGCTAAGCGAAGCCGAATGGTCCGCCGTGCCTTTGGGGGGTCTAAGGTAGGGGGCGGTTAAATGTGAGTTCCGGGATACATGCGTTTATCCGGAACCATCGTCTCCGTAACTGCAGACCTCTCCGTCGAGCCTGGAAAATAGAAAATCCTCATCTCCACCCGGCTGGCCCGGGATGACGACCGGGGTCTCGGGTGTGAGCGCCACCTTGCCGCCGCCACCGGGAAGATCGATGGCAAATGTCGGGATTGCCAAACCTGAGACCCTTCCTCTGAGTTCGGATATAATTTGCAGTCCACGCCTCACGCCGGTGCGAAAATGGCGGGTGCCGGCGACGGGGTCGCCATGGAACAAGTAATAGGGCTTCACACCTATCCGCAGCAACCCCAGTCCCAGCTCCCGAATAATTTCGGCATTGTCATTGACACCCTTGAGCAGTACCGTTTGATTAATTATTCCGACTCCTGCCCGGAGCAGGCGGCGACAGGCCAGTCCGGACTCGTCGGTCAGCTCCCGCGGATGATTGAAGTGGGTGGCCAGCCATCTTCCGGGGCGTGCTCCCAGCATTTCGCAAAAGTCTTCGGTGAAACGCTGCGGCATGACTGTCGGCAACCGCGAGCCGATGCGGACTACCGCCACATGTTCGATTCGTCCCAGGCGTTCCAGTAAATTCTGCAACTTCTCCTGCTCCAGCAACAGAGGGTCGCCGCCGGAAAGAATGACCTCCCGAATTTCCCGGTTCTTCTCCAGATAGTCGAATGCCTGGTCGGCGGCACCGTGGTTCCATTCGATGCGCCGCCCCCAGTTACGCTTGCGCAGACAATGCCGGCAATGGACGGCGCAGCGCGCGGTGAGCAACAACAGCGCCCGGTCCGGGTAGCGGCGCACCACCCCGGGCACCGGCGAATCGGCCTGCTCGGCCAGAGGGTCGGGATCGGCGGTCCAGCGGGCTTCGATTTCAGCCGGATCGGGCAGCACCTGCCGAAGAATCGGGTCAGCGGTGTCAGTGGGATTGGCCAGGGACAAATAATAGGGTGTGGCCAAAGGCGGGTAGCGTTCAGCCGCCGCTCTCCGCCGAGCCAAGTCCTCCTCGGACAACGCAAGAAAATCTCCTATCGCCGTCAAACCCGCCAGACGATGGCGCCATTGCCACTGCCAGTCGCCACAATCCTTTGATTTACTCATTTTGCTCTGCACAGCGCCCGGCCATCCTCTTGACAAAAAATCCTGCCAATTCAGTTCTTGACGCAAGTCTCGCTCGCCTTAGTAATCTCTCTGATGAAATCCACTTCCCGCTGATCAAACGGGGTGCCGTCCATCCGAAATATATCATGGAACCAGAGTTCAGGCTCGGGAATCGGTTCGCCGGGAAGAAGCACGGCCCCGCTTTGTTCAACAGCATCAATGGCCTTTACGGTTTGCCAGTTGAAATGGGTCTGGCTTTTCCCGGCAACCAATCCCCAGTTGAAACAACCCGTCCGATACTTCTTGAAAATTGGCAGACTGTGCTGAAACGTGGTACCCAGCTCCCGAGCCATGTATTCGGTGCAGATTACAGGTCTGCCGGCAGATTCATGCTGATAGGAATGGATCAGTTGCTCCAGCCTGTCTCCTTGATAGCAATGGAAGGAAATCACGTCCGACTGCGCCAGGTTAAGCGCAATGTTTCGCTCCCCCACCGACCCCTCGAGACAGGAGGTCAATGGCTGTGAGGGTCTGACTTCCTGAGCCCACTGCCAAGTTGCACGCAATAGTTCATTGCTCCGGTCGCCATTGTTGCTTTGGCCGGGTTCATTGTACAAGTCCCACATTAGAACCCGCCGGTCATCGGCAAATCGGCTTATAACCCCGTGAACGTAGGCGGCCAGGCGCTCCTTTTCCGACGCCGCTACCGTGCCGTCGTGAAACTGTCGAACCAGCTCCTGTCCCGGACTATGCTTCCAACCTGAGTTATGTATCCCCGGCAGCGGCTTCGGCTGCGGCCCCAGCCTGG
>SLNM01000179.1 GCA_007133055.1 Lentisphaeria bacterium | reverse complement strand
GTATATGCAATGGGATGGCCTAGCCTGAATAATTCACAAGCCATCTACTGCGAGGCGCCATTGCACGCAATCTCAACAGCTTTTCGATCTTTGCCGTACGTCCATTACGCCGCGACCGGCTTACGGATGCAAGCTGTTGATCTCACGCACACTGGCACCTCTCGCTACGAAGTTCATGAATTAATCAGGCTAACTCAAGCGTTCTCCGATGCCCAATGCCCAGCGGCTATTTCTCAGCGTACTCTGCGCTGATTGCTCTCGCACAATCCGGTCTGGGTATTTTGTCTCCATATCGCGATAGTGCGTGATTGATGCACGCCTATCGTGTCCGTTTTCTTCTGCACGGTTGAGGTGCCCTTTCAGGGCACAATGGTTTCCCTGATTACCACCCAGGGTTGCGCTGCGCTTAACCCTGGGCTACGATGATGCCGCCCCTTTGGGGCTATAACACTTCCTGCATTGTTCCCCTTTTTCGCGTGTGTCGTAGTTATGAAACATGGCCGCTCAACCGGTACGGCCGGGGACGGCCGTGCGTACTGTTTGTACCTACGGGCGTCCCCGCCCGTAGAATGCACCCCGCTCACCGATACGGCCGAGGACGACCGTATTACTGGCGGTGCGCGGTTCCACGGGTTGCGCCCGTGGCTAAATATCTGTGCATTCTGCCTGTCTGAGATTGACGCTTCGGCCATGAAGCTTTATGTTTGCCGGCGTGCTGGGTTTTGGTTGTTTCGGAGCAGGGGAGGCAGGCCGTTGCGGTTAATTTCAACACAAGTGCGGTTGAGGCAGGGAGCGTTCAGGGCGCGGCTCGATATTTTATGGTTGCTGACGGTGTTCTGCGCGATTGGCGTTGCCGTTCGGGGGCATGCGGCCACTGTCTGGGTCGAGAGTCCGGATGCCGAGACAGCGGCGGTCACCCGGCACGGGTGGTACAGCCGTCTTGACTCCGCTCATTTTTCCGGCGGCAACTGGGTGTCGCACTATGACCCGCATCGGCCGGGTGAGCTGAGTTATCAGGTCGAAGTTCCGCAGGACGGGCTCTACCGGCTTTGGTTACGGGTCAATCCCAGTCACAGTGTTATGTTCTACCGTTTTGGCGACGAGGCCTGGCGGCGGCTTGACATGTCCGACCCCATCGACCAGGTCAATGTGGCGGCCGACGGTTCTCTGGACCATCGTTTTCTGGCCTGGATCGACGGTGGGGAACGGTATCTGCACCGGGGCGGGCATCGTCTGTCTCTGCGAATGGAGGGGGGAATAGCCAACAGCGGCATTGTCGATTGTTTTGCTCTGACCACGAATTTATCCTGGGTTCCCCGGGGCATGGCCCGGCCCGGAGCCGCAACCGGTTTAGCGGAGGAGGGGTTCTTTGCGTGGGAACCGGAGCGATGGCGGTCGGAGCAGGCATCAGTGCTTTGCCTGCGCCATCTCAACGAAGAAAGCGCCGGTCAGGCTGGCTTTGTCCGTGCTCAAGGGGACAGTTTGGTGCTCGGCGACGGTACGCCCGTACGGTTCTGGGCGGTTCAGGCGGACAGCCTGCTTGGTCTGCCCCGGGAGCGTCAGCGATGGTGGTCGCGCCGGCTGGCCGCCTACGGGGTCAATCTGGCACGCTTCGGCGGCACCGCCCTTTTCGAGGATTGGATGAACGGACGCAGACAGCGGTTTGAGGCCGGGCTCGATCAATATCACGCTCTGGTCGCGGCTCTCAGGGAGGCGGGAATCTATGCCTACATCGGTCATCTCTTCTGGCACACTCACACCGCCGTAACACTGCCTGACGAAGTGTTTCCCGGGTTCGATGGCAGCAAGGCTGTGGCCTTGCTGTTCTTCAGCGAACGTTTTCAGGACTACTACCTGGCCTTTCTTAGGGAGCTGCTGACCAAGACCAATCCCTATACCGGTTTGTCTCTGGCCCGGGAGCCGGCGGTGGCCTTTCTGGAAATTCAGAACGAGAGCGGCCTCTTGTTCCACACCTTCAATCCGACAGGTTTGGTCGAAGCCGAAAGGGCTCTGGTCGAGCGCAAGTTTGGGGATTGGCTGCGGGAAAAGTATGGTTCTCTGGCTCGTGCTCAGGCGGTCTGGGGTCCGAACAACTATCCGCACACGATCAGTATGTACAGGGAGCTGGGCGAGGACGACCTGGAATCCGGGCGGATGCGGCTGTACGGCATCGCCCATATGCGCGACGAGTCCTGGGCCCGCCGCCAGCGCAACCACCGCCGGGCAGGCGATCAGTTGCAGTTCATGGTCGAGGCGCAAAGAAGCTTCTACCGCCGCCTGCGTGCATATTTGCGGGACGAGATCGGTGTCGGCCAGGTGATCGTTCCGAGCAATTGGACCACGGCCGACGAACGGATACTCGGCGCTCTCGAGCATTACACTTACACGGGAGCCGACCTGATTGCCCGCAACAGCTATTTCGGCACAGTGCATGAGGCCAACCCTCGTTTCTACCGAATTGAAATCGGCGACCAGTACCACGACCGCAGCGGGCTGCGAGTGCCGGAATCGGTATCCCCTCTGCACAATCAGACCTACCTTGGCTACCCCTTTATGATCACCGAAAACAACTGGAACCGGCCGAATCGGTTCCGGGTCGAATGGCCGTTTCTGGCGGCCGCCTATGGTTCCCTGGCCGGACTTGACGGCTGGTTGTTTTTTGCTCTTGGCGGGGATGAATGGGACAGCGTTCCCCGGGTTTGGGGGATCAACGACACCACGGTTCTGGGTCAGTTTCCGGCGGCGGCCTTGATCTTCCGTCGCGGCGATGTCCGCATCGGCGATCCGGTCGTACACGAAGCTTTGTCGCGGCAGCACCTGTTCGCGCTGCGCGGCCAGGCCATGCGTCCTGCCGGTGGTTTGCAAGACCCGTTGTACCGGCGGCTTGTCGAATCATTGCCGCCATCCGAAGCGGTCGGTTTGGAAGCCATTGACCCCCTGGCATTTTTGGTGGGCCGGGTCACCCGTGAGGTTGGCGGGGATGCGGAGCCCGTAAATGTTGATCTGGGCCCTTACATCGACCGGGAAAAAGAGACCATAGACAGCACAACCGGCGAGCTGCATTGGAATTACGGGCTCGGTGTCGCCACCGTCAACACCCCCCTGGCGCAGGGTGCCACCGGTTTTCTTGACAAGGCGGGCCGGATTGAACTGGCTGACATTGCCATTGCCGGCGACAACGAGTACGGGGCCATTCTGGTGGTTTCCCTGGATGGCCGCCCGCTGGCCAGTTCCGAAAGCATTCTCGTGCAGGCCGCCACCGAGGACCGCACCTATCGATTCCAGACCGAGCAGAACGAGAACGGACTCCATACCATTGTCAATTTGGGAGGATATCCGCTGAATGTGCGCGAAATTAACGCCAGGGTGTCCTTCAAGCGCGATGATCTGAGCCGGGCGACCGTCCTTGACGGAAATGGTGTTCCTGCCGATCGCGAGGCTGCCCTGGTTCGGAGGGAGGGTGAAATGACCGTCGAGCTTCCCAGTGACGCGCTATATCTTTGGGTGCGATAGCGATCCCGATTTCGATTTGGATTATCCCAACCATATAATTGCACTACTACAACTTATTCCGTTTCGCAATCAAAGTGATCGAGATTAGGGCGAAAGTTTAGGGCAAAAGATTGGGAAAAATCAGCACAACCTTTATCTTTTTCCTTAATCTTTCGCCTTAATCGATTCAATCATCTTGAATGCAACTTGGAATTACATGGGAAAGAGAAATTTCATTGAAAATTTTTAGGTGCGGCGGCAGTGAGGGTTAAAACTTAGTTCCGGAGGACAGAACCCGGGCGGTCGTCTTGAAATGCAGTTTGGCCACTTTCGACATTATATCCGCACCCTGTGTTTCGACCAATCGAATGGCGGCCTCCAGCACCGGCGGCCCGGCGCCTTTGGGCAGCTTGAGCCCCACCTTCTCGCTCAGTTCCTGCAATCGTCCGACAAACTCGGCCCGGGCCAGTACCGAGGCGGCGGCCACCGCGACATCGGCCTCGGCCCGGACTATCTGAACCAGCTTGATGCGGCGGCCGTTTTTCTGCAAGGCATTGCGAATGACGGACTCGTGGGCGAACTTGTCCGATATGGCCCGCGGGCATTCGGGCACTTTCTCCAGAACGTTTTCCAAGGTTTTGGCGTGCCCCCAGGCCAGAAGTCGATTGAGATTGCCAACGCTGTCGTAGAGTCGATTGTATGATTCCGGACCAATGGTGACAAGTGAGAAATGGCCGCCAACGATCTCTTTTATCTGGTCGGCAAGGGCGGCGATCCTCCGGTCGCTGTGAATGCGTTTGGAATCCTGCACACCGACCGACAGCAGTTTCCGGGCGAACTCGGCATTGACATAGACCGCCGCTACCGACAGAGGGCCGAAATAGTCGCCCTTT
Source organism: Lentisphaeria bacterium (assembly GCA_007133055.1). Classification (GTDB taxonomy): domain Bacteria; phylum Verrucomicrobiota; class Lentisphaeria; order Oligosphaerales; family PUNB01; genus SLNM01. Next base: position 1,010 of record SLNM01000179.1, on the reverse strand, counting down.
CCACTTTCGTCAATGCCGATATGCGGCTCGAACATCTCCGGATTCTCCCGCTCGGCCAGAACCTCCTCATAGCCGAATCTGACTTCGCCAAGGATTTCCGGTTCAATCATGAACTGGACAATTTCGGCGGTCTCCTTTCCCTGCACCACCAGTTTGCCGGAGTCATAGGCGACAATCGTGGTTTTTTCCTTCTTCGCCCGCCATTGGGCGTGGGCGATGGCATCCATCTGCCAGCCTTTCTCAAGTAAGAGCGCATGCAGCCTGGATGCCTGATCACGATTGAGCTTATTTACATAGATATGGGGCGGTGAACTCATTGTTGACTTTCTTTTGCCATTAATTAATCAGAGTGACTGTTCTTCTCCGCGATCAAAGTAACCGGTCCGTCATTGACCAGGGAAACCTGCATGTCGGCTCCGAAAACACCGGATGCCACTCGCAGGCCGGAATTCCGGCAGAGGCCGATGAAATATTGATAGAGCGGTTCCGACAAGCTCGGCGGCGCGGCCTGGGTGAAACTGGGGCGGCGACCTTTTTCCGTGGCGCCATAGAGAGTGAACTGTGAAACCACCATCACCTCGCCCTGAGTCTCCAGAACGGAGAGGTTCATCAATCCCTTTGCATCCTCGAAAATGCGCAGGTTCAAACACTTGTCGGCCAGCCAGCGCGCTTCCTTTTCCGTATCGCTTTCTTTCACGCCGAGCAGGATCAGCAGACCCCGGCCGATTTCACCGCTGGTTTGGCCGGCGACCTCGACTTTGGCGGAACTGACTCTTTGTATGACTGCCTTCATGGTCGGTTTCCCGGTGGTTGTCGATCCACAGCTGCGGCTTGTCTCGTGGCAGCCTGCGGCAAACTTGGCTCGTGAATTAAGCAGGCTAGCATTTTTTCCGGTGGACGAGAGCGGGCGACCCGCCTACGCCAAGGCTCCGGCCCGCCCGTACGATTGAAGTGCCCCTTCAGGGCACAATTTTTTCTGACTGCTACCCAGGGTTGCGCTTTGCTTAACC
>SLNM01000147.1 GCA_007133055.1 Lentisphaeria bacterium | reverse complement strand
GATCGAACCGACCGTTCAAGGGCAAGCTGCCCCCGGAGGGCAGACACTGGCGGACGGATGTGGAAACTTTGGAACAATGGGACAAGGAGGGGCTTATCGAATGGTCTTCAACCGGCAATCCGAGAAAAATCATCTATGCCGATGAGCGGAAGGGAAAAAGGATGCAGGACATTTGGGAATTCAAGGATCCCCAGTATCCCGCCTATCCAACGGAGAAAAACCAGGCAATGCTCGATTTGATTGTCAAAACTTCGTCTGATCAGGAAAGTATCGTGCTCGATTGTTTCTGTGGGTCGGGGACGACTTTGAAATCGGCTCAGACTCATGGCAGGACGTGGATCGGCATCGACAGTTCCGACCACGCGATCAGGGCGGCAAGAGTGAAGTTGGCGGCCATGCACGAGGATTTGTTCATGCCCAAGCCGGAGTATGAGTACCTGGATTTGACCGGGAAGGATTGAGATGGTGAAGACCGAGGAAGCAAAACAACGGGTGGCCGAGCTGCGACGGCAGATCGAGCGGCATGACCGTCTTTACTACGTGGAGGCGGCGCCGGAAATCTCCGATGCCGAATATGACCGGCTGTATCGCGAGCTGCAAGACCTGGAAGAACAGTTCCCAAGCCTGGCAACCGAAGATTCGCCGACCCGCCGGGTGGGCGGAGAACCTTTGTCCGAGTTTGTCAGCAGGCCGCACGCAGTGGCTATGCAGAGCCTCGACAACACCTACAGCGCCGAGGAGCTGAGCAGCTTCGACCGGCGGGTTTGCCGGAACCTGGGATGCGAACAGACGGCTTACACGGTGGAACCGAAAATTGACGGGGTAAGTATTAGTATTCGCTATGAAAACGGAAGCCTGGTCCAGGCTTTGACCCGCGGTAACGGAGTGGAGGGGGATGATGTGACGGTCAATGTTCGCACTATTCGCAGCCTGCCCCTGCGTCTGAGCGGGCCGAATCCGCCGTCGGTGTTCGAGGCGCGCGGTGAGATTTTCATGGCAAAGCAGAAGTTTCTCGAATTGAACGAAGCCCGGCAGGACGCTGGCGACAGCACTTTCGCCAACGCCCGCAATGCCGCCGCAGGTTCCCTGAAGCTGCTGGACCCGAAGGCGGTGGCGCGGCGCCCGCTGCAAGTGCTTTTTTATGGTTGCGGCGAAGTGCGCGGCCTGGATTTGCATTCGCAGTGGCAGTTGTTCGAGCGCCTGCGCGAATTTGGCCTGCCAGTGGTTGACGGCGCGGCTCAGGCCAAAGGCATCGACGAGGTCTGGGCGGCGGTCGAGGAATTGGCCGGGCGCCGGGCCGAGTACACCTATGATATCGACGGCGCGGTCGTCAAGGTTGATTCGTTCGCCGCCCGCCGCCGCCTGGGCGGCACGGCCAAAGCTCCGCGCTGGGCCATTGCCTATAAGTATGCGGCCGAACGGGCTCTGACCAGGGTGCGTGCAATCACCGTGCAGGTAGGCCGCACCGGCACACTCACCCCGGTGGCCGAACTCGAACCAACCCCGGTGGCAGGAAGCACTGTGGCCAGAGCCACGCTGCATAACTTCAGAGAGCTGGAACGCAAGGACATCCGGGTCGGCGACCAAGTCGAAATAGAAAAGGCAGGCGATGTTATACCCGCCGTGGTCAGGGCGCTGACCGAGAAACGATCCGGACAGGAAAAACCATTTGATCAGCCCTCGCGATGCCCCTCCTGCGACAGCGAGGTGGTGGTTTCCGAAAGCGAGGTGGCGGTGCGCTGCGTCAACCCCGCCTGTCCCGCCCAGATTCGGGAGAGACTCCGTCATTTTTGCAGTCGCGGGGCAATGGACATCGAAACCATTGGCGAAGCCATGGTCGGGCTGCTGGTGGACAACCAGTTTGTCCAGTCGCCGATAGACCTATATTTTTTGTCGGAGGCGGACTGGCAGCGGTTGCAGAAATTTCCCGGACTCGGCGAAAAATCGGTAAGTCGAATGCGCCAGGCGATTGATAAAAGCAGGGACAATCCGCCTTGGCGGTTGCTGTTCGGACTGGGCATCCGGCATGTCGGCAGCCGGGCGGCGCAAACGCTGATCGAACACTTTGGCAGTCTTGAACAATTGGCGCAGGCGGACGCGGAGAGCCTGCAGGAGGCCTGCGATGTCGGACCGGCGATGGCCGAAAGTGTGGTTGACTTTTTCGCCAGCCCGGCAAATCGCGAGCTGCTGAAACAACTGCGTCAGGCCGGATTGAACATGGAATCCTCTTCGTCGGCTGATCGGTCGGCGAAGTCCAATTCGGTTTTTGCCGGCAAAACCTGCGTGCTGACCGGCAGCCTGGAAAGCATGAGCCGGGAAGAGGCAGGCGAGCGTCTGCGGGAGGCGGGTGCCAAGGTGACCGGCAGTGTCAGCGGAAACACCGACTTTGTGATTGCCGGGGACAAACCTGGCTCGAAACTGGATAAGGCGAAAAAGCTGCAAGTGCCGATTATTGATGAAAAGAAGTTCCTGCAACTACTCGAACAACCGGAGGACAGCAGCCATAACCAAGACAGCGACAATGGTGCCGAGGAAGAAAGACAAAATCAATCGCAGCAGGGCGAACTGTTTTAAAGGAGATATGAACCATGGCATTTTTAGACGATAATTACTTGTTGAGCACAGACAAGGCGCTGGCCCTTTTTCAGCAGGTCCGAGAACTGCCGATTGTCGATCCGCATACTCATGCCGATGTCGGGCAGATATTGGCGGACCAGCCTTTCACCGACCTCTGGCAGGCGGAAGCGGCGACCGACCATTACGTCTGGGAGATGCTGCGAAAGCGCGGAGTGCCGGAGGAATTGATAACCGGCGATGCCGACTGCCGGGACAAATGGCTGGCCATGGCCGAGGTTTTTCCGTGGCTGGCCGGCAGTCCGACCTATGAATGGATTCACTTGGACCTGAAGCGGCAACTGGGAATCGAGGAGCCGATCAACGCGGACAACGGCGCCGCAATCTGGGAAAAAGCCCGAACCCTCTTCCAGCACCCTGATATGCGGCCGCGGGCGCTGCTGAAAAAAATGAAGGTGCAAACTCTGTGTTCCACCGACGATCCGGCGGACACGCTCGAGGATCACCGCCAGCTGGCCCGGCAGTGCCCGGGACTGGTAAGACCAACCTTCCGGCCGGACAAGGCGATGAATATCTTCAACCCCGACTGGCGCTCCTACATTACCAGACTGGAACGGCGGTTCAACGGCAAATTCAAGCGGATTCAGGACTTGCTGGACGCTCTCCGCCAGGCGCATGACTGGTTCGCCGAAAACGGCTGCGTCGCCAGTGATCACGGCGTGGAAACGCCCTACGGATACCATGTCGAACAGACCGATGCCGATGAAGTGTTCCGCAAAGCCTACAACGGACGGGAGCTGGAGCCGGAGGAAATGATCGCTTTCATGTCCTACCTGCTTAATCAGTTGGCGGCAATGGACGCCGAGAAGGACTGGGTTTTCCAAATACATGCGGGGGTGGTGCGCGATGTACGGGATTCACTGTTCAACCGTCTCGGACCGGACTCGGGCGGCGATGTCTCCAACCACATGATCGACTATGTGGAGCCCCTGACCCCGCTGCTCAATCGGTTCGATGACCGCCTCAAGGTTGTTATCTACTGCATCGAGCCTGGTCATCAGGCCACGGTGGCCGCCCTGTGCCGAGCCTTTGGCGGCAAAGTCAACATTGGCTCCGCCTGGTGGCTGAACGACTCGCCAGTCGGTATGAAGCGACAGTTGGAATACATCGGCAGCGTCGATCTGCTGGCCAACCTGGCAGGAATGGTCTCCGACTCGCGCAAACTGCTCTCATACGGTTCGCGGCATGAAATGTTCCGGCGCACTCTCTGCGACGTGCTCGGCGCCATGGTCGACCGCGGTCAGATGCCGCAGGAAGTGGCCGCTGAAATCGCCGTCTATCTCTGTCATCAACGCCCGAGCGAACTCTTTGCCCTCGGATTATGACCTGCACCGTCCCGAAATAGACTGACAGCCAAAACCTCTGATGCCGATTTGACATCAAAGGATGCACTTTTTGACTGACGCATAACGCTCCACCTGTCGCCGGCGCATTACGCAACCCCGGCCTGCCCGCCTTGCACCGTCGCCCGCAACCGCTATCTTACCAGCCAAGTATATGCGGCCAATAAAAACCCGGACGCCGGCGATATCGGTCCCAATGGCAAACCATCAAAGCGCACATCCAAACAGTCAAGCCCGGCGGGCAGGGAGGAAACCAGAACCACCGCCGCGGCCCGGCCAGCGAACGGCATATAACCAGCCTGCCGTCAAAGATGACCTGCGGGAAAGCTTTTTTCAATACCTGCGCCACGAGCGCAACGCCTCCCCCCACACCCTGGAAGGGTATCGGCGCGACATCGATCAATTCCTGGCATTGGTTTGGCCGGACCGGACAAACCCTCCGGAATGGCGGCAGCTTGATGTCAGAGACGCCCGGCGCTTCGCGGTCATCCTGCAAACCCGCGGCCTGGCCCGAACTTCGGTCCTGCGCAAAGTCTCCTGCCTCCGCTCGTTCGCCCGCTATTTGGTGCGCGAGGAAATCCTCGAGGGCAACCCCTTTGCCTCTCTTAACCGCCTTAAAAGACCGCGCCGGCTGCCCGGAGTCTTTTCTGTCGAGGAAGTCGGGCGCCTGCTCGATGCGCCCGAAGAATATTGGCGGCAACACCCTGCCGGCCAGGAACCAACCGAGAATTTCGCCGAGTTCGCCAGCCGACGCGACCAGGCTCTGCTGGAAACCATCTACAGTGCCGGACTAAGAGTTGGCGAAGCGGTCGGACTCGATCTTTCTGACCTTGATCTGTTGTCCGCCACCTTCACCGTCCGCGGCAAAGGCCGCAAAGAACGCCTCTGTGTCCTGGGCACTCCGGCTCTGGACGCACTGCGGACATACCTTCAGGCCCGCCAGAAAGCCGGGCTTGGCGGCGGGCGCAGCCGCGGCCCACTCTTTGTCAACGCCCGCGGGGGGCGCCTGACAGCTCGTTCGGTGCAGCGTAATTTCAAGCTCTATTTGCAGCAAGCCAAACTGTCTGCCGACAGCACCCCCCACCGACTGCGTCATTCCTTCGCCACTCATCTGCTGGATGCCGGCGCCGACCTGCGCAGCGTTCAGGAAATGCTCGGCCACAGCAGCCTTTCAACCACGCAAATATATACTCACATCAACGCCGAACGATTGATCAAAGCCTATCGTCAGGCACATCCAAGGGCATAGCCCCGACCTCCAACTAAACGGAAGAGGGTGCAAAAAAACTATCTGTACGCCGATGACCGGGTGGGCGGTTTCGCCTCCGTTGATGAATGAAAAGGTGCTGAATCATGACTAAGAAAAAGAAGCCCTTTTTTGCAATTAGCGACCAAATGTCCGCTGCTAAATAAGCGGCACTG
>SLNM01000043.1 GCA_007133055.1 Lentisphaeria bacterium | reverse complement strand
CGGGTCGGCTCCCGGGGCAGGTTCGAAATGCGTGGAGAAGACAAAGTCGATATTGCTTTGACGTGCCAGATGGTTGATTACCTCGATGGCTTTGCGATTGGTGACACTCAGGCGTTTGACATAGAACTCCGGCGCCTCCATCATTTGCCGGCGAATCTCCTCCGTATCCGGATCCGCGGGCAGCTCATAATGGGCTCCGTACATGGCCAGCAACTGGTGCTCGGGCAGTCGCTCGATCTCCTGTCGGGTGTAAAGTTCAAGTACCAGGTCCCGGTCTTCGTCAACCAGGATAGTGGCCGGGCGGACCAAATAGACATTCTCCGAGCGACGGACAATCTCCAGTCCCTGCGCGTCAGCCACCAGTTGCAAAGCCATCTCCCAGGGGACTTCCTGCAATTCAAAGCTGACTTGGCCGCTGACTTCCGGGTCGATCATAATTGTGGTCCCCGGACGCATCGCGGCCAGCTCCCTTAGAACATCCTGAATGCGGCCCTGGGTTACACTGATGCTGACAGGATCGTCGGCCGCACGCACAGCGGGCGGTTGCTCCGCCTCCAGCTCCTGTTCAAATAGCGGCTCAGGCATCTCCGGCATTCCCTCCTGTGCTCGAGCCGCAACTGGCGCAAGCATCGAGAAAAACAACAAACCGAGCAACGCCAGGCGCGTTAGCATGTCATTATCCTTTACCGACCGGACACATTGGCAAACCGTGTTTTTCATAATTCTGCTTCCTTTATTCTCTGGCAATAAAAAACTCCTGACCTTCATGGCTCAGGACAACGCCTGCGGCGGCGCTGTCAACATCAACTACTCTCAGAGCAATTTCCTTGCCAACTACTTCAACGCTGATCGTATCACCGGGGCGAACCAGGCGATTGTTGACGATGGCACTGCGAGCGGTCTGGGAGGTGAAGATGCCTGACACCTTGACCGCGGCCTGGATTTCCGCCAGACCAACACCTTCTTCTTGTTCGACTTGTTCAGTTCGGACAGTGGGCGGGGAAAAGGGATCCCGAGCATTGGCAGGAAGATCATACCATGGCTGCGGCAGGCTGGGGATCGCCGTCTCGCCACCTTCGACTTCCGCCACTGCCGGCAGCGGTTTCGCAAAAATGAGAGAAATCGCAGAAAAGAGAAGGGCGGCTGGAAGTGTGGATGTTTTTGATGGCATGTCCAAGGTCTGCCTTGTGATTATGGTGCGGTCGGTTTGAGATATTCGCTGGCCTGCGGCCTTTGCTCCGGTGGGAACCCCGCCTCGGTGAAGCGCGGAAAGTTATAGGATACGACAGCATTTAACATGGTTGACTCGCGGCTGACTGAGGTAATCGAAATGTTTTGTAGAATAGCGTATGGATATTTTTTTTCCAGATGAGCCAGAAAACGGCCAAACTGATGGTATCCGCCGCGCATGGTGAAGTTAACATTGAAGTGCTCCAGAATGAACGGCGCAGCGTCGAGGCTTCTCACTTGTCGCGGGGCGGTGAAATCACCGGAGCGTTCAGTTATTTCGACGCCATCCGCTTCGGCCGCTTCCTGCAAGACTATACTGACCCAGCCCAGGGAAGCATGGGACGGCACCATTTGCCGCTCGATGATCTCATCGAGCGTGGTTCCCACCTGGCGGTGGTTTTGCTTGATTTCGTCGGCTCTGTCCAGGATGGCGCGCTCGGTTGTCAGTTGTTGATTAAGCTTTTCAATCTGCTGTTCGTTGTCCCGGCTGGCCTGCATGGCCGGACGGGTCAGCAAAAACCAGATAAGGAATGCTATCAAGCCTCCGACCGCCAGCCCCAGAACCGCCTTCAGTCCCTGTTCCGAGCGGACCAGCATATTTTTATCAATACGTCGCGACTGTTTTTCTGGCATGGTCACAGGATCTCCGGAATCCGCTCATAAGTGCAATGGAGAACAAAGCTTTTGGCGTCGGGATAAAGTTGTCCCATAATCCCGCTGGCCTCTCTGATATTGCGGATTTCATAGCTTTCCAGCTTTTCTCCGACAATCTGGCTGTTCCCGATATTGTTGACATAGTCTGTGATGGTTCGACCGCTTTGCTCGCCGGTGGCGATGGCTGTGATATGCAGGTTGTAGACAGTGTAGCGCTCGATGGTCGGCGGTCTTCTTGGCGCTCCCCGGGGGGGTGGCGGCGCCGGAATTTCCACCTGCAGCGGCTGGCCTCTAACCGCCAGGTTGGTGAAGATAACCGAGTCGGGGGTAAGCTGCTGCAAAGCCGCCATCTGGCGGCTCCAGAAGATGCGCCTGGTTGCTTTCCTGTCCAACAGCTCCATCTTTCGACCCCATAGTTCGGTTTCCTCCGACATCGCCTGCAAAAGCTCGACTTCCGAGCCAATGCTCTCCGCCTGGGCGCGAACATCCGCCAGATTCGCCGCCGTTGACCGCCGTTGATTTGCAGCCATCGTGAAGTGCATAATCGAGATGACCACCAAAAGCGCGATCACTACCGCCATGATAAAGTTGGGGTTGATGCTGCTTTCCCGCTGCCAGTCGGGCATCGGCCAAAAGTTGATGTCATATTTCATTTTTCAATTCCCTGTTCCCTGTCGCATAATTCTCACCCCTTCGCAGAGGGCATAGGCGAAATCCACCGGGCGCATATCCCCCTTGTCAGCGCTGCTCTTCAGTCCCTGCAACGCCTGAAAATCCTCCCATTCCCCGACCCGGTCGCCGATCTTATCGACCAGCATATTGCGGAGCACTCGCCCTCCCGTCCCCTCGCAGGCCAAATGCAGCTTCTCCACCGACTGACCGAATCGGCGTTCAATGAAATCCAAGCTGATACCGATCTGATGAATCCAGTTGTTGGCCGAGGAAGTGATGTTGCCCGACAGATCAAAGGAGCCGCTGGCGAGGATTTCCTCGGCTGTTTTTCGGTCCAGGTCAAAAGAGGCCATCAATGATTCGACCAGCGAACGGGTTCCGGTTTTGAACTGACGCGCCAAAGCCAGTTGCTTGTGGTGGTAGAGCAGGAGCATCGAGCTGTGGGCGCCAACCGCAAGAAACCCCGCCGATTGGTCATCCCGTACCCGTTCGCATTCGGCATCGGCCAGATTGATACTGGCCACTCCGCCCAGCAGCAGACTGACCGGAGTCAGACCAGCCTCCTGTATGCAGTGGTGGAGTTGGTCCGCCAACTCCCGCTTGATGGCGGCGGCCAGGACGGTGTATTCTTTTTTGCCCTGCTCGCCCGAAGCCGGCGTTTCACGCCCCGGCCTTTCCCCTTTAGCGGAGCTTCCCCGGGTCAGTTCATGGCGGACCAAGTAGGATTCGTCGACTCCCAGCGCCTGCCTGGCCTGGTCAAGCATATTCTTTGACATGGTCGGCGGGGTGCCGGGAAAGTTTAGCAGTCTCACGATTCCTGCTCCGTCCCCCACCACCACCGAGACATACTGAACAGACGATTCGACATGGGCCAGCGCGCTGTCCAAACACCGGGCCAGCGAATGGTCGGAGGATGGGGGGGGTGAAACAACCTGGGCTGATTCCCAGTCGATCGCTTTCTCATTCCGGTTCAGCACCACCACCTTGCTGCTGCCAGGCTCAAGCTCGACCACCGCCAAATGCCTGGGCCCCTTTCTGTCAACGTTCCGCTGCCAGCGAAAATTACGGATGATACTATTCCACACGTGCCTATTGTCCCTGAGCTATGTTTTCATATTTACGATAAAAGGTGGCCCGGCTGATGCCAAGCATATCGGCGGCGCGAGCCCGGTTGCCGCCGGTCTTTCGCAGAATCGTTTCAATATACTCCTGTTCCTTGTTTTTCAAGAAAGACCGAAGAGTGGTCTCGCCGGCCGCCGCCGACTCGTCCACCCCCCCGCCGAGCTGCTGTTCCAGGCAAAGGTCGGCAATGCGCGGCGGCAGGTTCCCGACTTCAATCACATTGCCTTCAGCCAGGATGGCGGCGCAGGCGATGGCGTTCTGCAATTCCCGCACGTTGCCCGGCCATGGATATTGGCGCAAAACTTCGGTCAGGCCCGGGGCAAACTCAATGTCCCGGTTCAAAGCTCGACTTTGCTGACATCGGAAGGCATCGGCCAGCAGGAGCAAGTCATCGCCGCGCCGGCGCAACGGCGGCACTCGGACAGGAATGACATTGACCCGGTAGTACAGGTCTTCCCTAAACTGCCCGCTGCTCACCTTTTCCTCGAGATTCTCGTTGGTGGCGGCGAGCACGCGCACGTCAACCTCGATGTCTTTCTCCTCGCCGATACGTCTGATTTTTCCCTCTTGCAATGCTCGTAGCAGCTTACCCTGCAACCCCATGTCCATGACACCGATTTCGTCCAGCAGCAAGGTGCCCTCATGGGCGCATAGAAACAAGCCGCGACGCTCAAACGAGGCGCCAGTGAAGGCGCCCGGCAGATGGCCGAACATTTCCGACTCGAGCAGGTTGGCTGGGATGGCCGCGCAATTCAGGGGCACCCAGGGTTTTCGGCCGCGCCGACCGGCACTGTGAATGGCCCGCGCCACCAGTTCCTTGCCGGTGCCGCTCTCGCCCTCGATCAGCACTGTGGCGTCAGTCTCGGCAACGCGTTCAATCAGGCGATAAATGTCCTGCATGGGAGCGCTTTCCCCAATCAGGCCGCCGAAATGCAGTGAGATTCCATCCGCCTCCTCCGCCAACCAGTGCTCGGAACCATCCGCATTCCGCGCACATCCGTCGAGCGCGGTTCGGACTGTATCGCGCAGTTCTTTGACGGAAAAGGGCTTGCAGACAAAGTCGCAGGCTCCGCTTTTGATTGCCTGGACGGCGGTCTCAATGTTGCCGTATGCCGTGATCATAATGATCGGCAGTCGAAGGTCGATCTCCCTGATCTTCTGCATGGTCTGAAAACCATTGATCCCCTCGCCCAGGCGCAGGTCCAGCAGCACCAAATCCACGCGATGCCGACGCAGAATCTGCAGCGCCTTGCTCCCGGATTCGGCGGCCAGGGTGGCATAGCCTTCGCTCCGCAGAGCCTCCTGCAAAACCTTGACAATGCCGGGTTCGTCGTCAACTATGAGAATTGAGGTTTGCAAGTCAGTCCTCTTTTTCCGGTGCGAGCATAGTACCTGGAACGCGGATTACCCGTTTCCCCCAGAGGTTGGCGTTGCTGATCAGGTCAAGCAATTTTTTGCGGTCGTGCGCGGCATAGTTCATGAAGTCCTGCACCTTGTTGTCAAGTTCACGGGTTTGATCGAAGATCACCTCGCACATTGATTTCAGGGTAAGGAACTCGGCCTCGGTTATCTGTTGCTGCCTGGCCAGAGCGGCTTCGACCGCCGCGTTGATCAGTTCGCTGGCGCCCCGAATCGCGGTCAGCGGATTGCGCACCACATGGGCCATTTCGGTCACCATGCCGACGGCGGTATCTGTCTTCTCCGTGTTACGAATATCCTCTTCCCGGGCCATTACCCTGGTCATG
>SLNM01000003.1 GCA_007133055.1 Lentisphaeria bacterium | reverse complement strand
TCTCGCCCAAACGGATCGAACTTGGGCGAGACGGATTCTCGCCCTACAATTGGCGCGATTCCGCGCCTCAGTTGTGCGGGGCACCTCTCGCTACGAAGTTCATGAATTAATCAGGCTAAACCATGTCGCAAGATGCAGATTCTCGACGCATTTGGCGCCGGCGGCCAGAAGCGCGGCGTTGGCGGAATGCTCGAACGTGTAGAGGGGCTTGCCGGGACACTTGACCGAGCAGAACAGGGCGATCTTCGGGCGGTTCAGCAGCTCGACATCGCCGATAATGCGCAGTGAATATCCCTGGCAGGCGAGGGTTTCCGGTGATCGGGCGGATCGGGCGGATCGGGCGGATCGGGCGGATCGGGCGGATTGGACCGATCAGCCGAAAACCTTTCTACAGCCTTACTATACCTTTGCATTTCGGGTAGGCGGCACAGCCCCAGAATTGTTTGCCGGTATTCTTCCCGCTTTGGGCGGTGCGCAGAACCATCATGCCGGCGCATTGCGGACAGCGGGGAATGTGGTGTTCATGATTACGATCAGTCTGATCGGACGGATCTGACGGATTGGACGGATCTGACGGATCATAGGGTGTCCTGCGGCGCGAGGCGCGGTGTTTTATTCGCTCGGCGGCCAGTTGCTCGCTGTAACCGCCGTTCTCGACAAAGCTTTTCTCCAGAGCGTTTATCTGGCGGTCGAGCAGGAAATTGGTCTGGTTGATCAGACAGATAAGGGCGTTTGCGCGAATCGCGGGGTCTTTGTGTTCGAGCCATGGCGCGTAGAACTGCCAGCGTTGCTGGTGTGTGAGATCGGTCAGCTCAGTCGGAGCAGACGGATCGGGCGGATCGGTCAGATCAGTCGGATCGGGCGGATCGGTCAGATCAGTCGGATCGGGCGGATCGGTCAGATCAGTCGGATCGGGCGGATCAGGGGGATTGCCGGGCGGGGGTTTCGCTGCCGCGCGGGCAGCCTGCTGCTGCCGCCGAAATTTCTCCGGCACCTGCCTGACTGCAAGCGCTTCCGGGCTGTCTGGATCCCACTGCGGCAGATGCCGATGCCGGAGGAAGTCTTCATAGTCGAGCAACAGTTCCTCCAGGCTGAAGCGAGCGGAGTTGACCAGGCGCAGCTCGGTCTGCGAGGATGAGGCGGAGGCCCGGCTGCCCTCGGCGATATTCTGGCGGCCGGAACGGGCGGCCTGCACCATTTGATCTATCGTGCGGGAGCGGTAGTCCAGGTATTTCTCGCAGAACCAGTAAGTGGCGTCGTAGATTATGGTGGCGGTTTGAAAAGTGCAAGTATCCCGGTAGCCGCCGCTGGGTCGTATCCTGGACATGGTGTTACTCCTTTGGGTTGGGGTTATCGGACGGATCGGGCGGATCGGGCGAATCGGACGGATCGGTCAGATCGGTCAGATCGGTCAGATCAGTCAGATCAGTCAGATCAGTCGGATCGGGCGGATCGGGCGGATCGGGCGGACCGGGGACGGGACGCTGGCCGAGAGAATTTTGGAGGCTGTCGGAAAGGTGCTCGACTATGTTGTCAAAAATTCGCGGCATTTGTCAATCCTGGCTTGTCAGCGGGAAAATCATACTATGGAACGGCTAATATAGACAGCGGGATTGAGCGTGTCAAGGCTGGTCGCCGGAATTCAGGGAGCTGTCAGCGAAAGAAGGAGAGTGGCCGAAGCTCACGCCGGTTGTCGTATACGGCGACACGTACGGATCACGGAGGCCCCCAATCGTCCACCGCACACGTCGCCGTACGCGTCGGCCGAACCGAACGGGAAAACCAGCCCTTAATACGTCAGCGAAAGGCGGAGAGTGGCCGAACTTCATGCCGGCTGACATGCACTGCGACGACTATCGGTTACGATTCGAGCATACACACTCGTCCATCGCAGTCGTCTGCCTGTGCGCCGCAGCGGATCACCCGGCACAAGATATCCTCCTTGCACTTACACATAACAAATTTTCACAGCACTTGCATTTTAAAAAATTAATGCTATTTTATATTAGTCTATGTTTGAAGTAAACCATTTCAATCGGGAGGTCGGCATCATGAACACTGTGGCTTTGGATGGAACAACACAGGGGCGGCGGGAGAGCTTGCTCGAAATGTATCTGCTGTTTACGCTGTGGGCCCGCTATGCGGTCGGCGGCGGCGGCCTGCTGTGTGAAAACAGCAGGGACACCGGAAAAGAACCGGCGGTCAGTTGCGCCGAATGGGTTTTGCAGGCATTGTGGAACGAGTCTTATTTGCGGGAGCGCGACGATTTGCGCACCGAGGATGGGGCTCGGGTGGAAATTATCCATCCCGGCAACTGGAACCTGGAAGCCGGCCCCGATTTTCTGGACGCGGTTTTGCGGTTGGACGGAGTGCGCCGCCGGGGCGACGTCGAGATTCACCGCTGCCCCGGGGACTGGCGGGCGCACGGACACGACGTTGACCCTCGCTACGACAAGGTGATTATGCATGTGGTCTGGGAACCCGGCCGGAGTTCCGCCTCCGAGGGTCTGCCACCTTGCCTGGCGATGAAGAATTATCTTTCACCGCAGTGGCTGCGTTTGCTTTCCGAGGCGGCGGCCGAAGGCTACCCTTATTCACGCAAGGTTGCCCCCGGGCAGTGTGCCCTGCAAACGGCCCGTTTGGAGGATGCAGTAGTGCGCGAGTTTCTAACGGCGGCCGGGCTGCATCGTTTTCGGATCAAAAGTCGAAGAATACTCGATCGCGCCTTGGCGGTGGGGTTTCCCCAAACTGCCTATGAGGCATTTTGGGAGGCTCTTGGCTACAAGGCGAACAGCCAGGCTTTTCAAAGTTTGGCCCGTGCCCTGCCGCTGGCCCGGTTGCGTGAGATAAAGGAGCCCTCGAGCCGTTTGGCGGCGCTGCTGGGCAGCAGCGGTTTTCTGGTTGACCCGACCCGACGGGCGGATCGAAGCCGCATCCCGCATCCGAGTTTGAATCAGGAGTTGTGGCACCGTTGGTGGAAGCTGGGACTGCCCCCGCTGTCGCCGTCCTGGCGTCGCCATGGCATGCGTCCGGCCAATCGTCCGGAACGGCGGCTGCCGGTCGGCTGGAGTCTCCTGGAAAAATGGCATTACCAACCTGTCGAAGCCTGGAGCCGGGGTCTGCCTCCGGAGGCCGATCCAAACAGTCTGGTCAGAGCCTTGCAGGCGCTTTTCGATTTTTCACCGACCTCGGAGTTCACTCGGGTTCTGGCTTTGAACAACGCGCCCTCCGCCAGCCTGGGTCAGCACCGGACACTCGATCTCGCGGTCAACGCAGTCCTGCCTCTTTTGCACGCTCGCGCCTGCCAGGACCGGGAGACCGCGCGACAGCAATGGGCGGAGTCGGCTTTTCTAAATCTGCCGAAGTTGCAGGAAAACCGGGTGTCCAAGCAGATCACCCATCGACTGCTGGTGCCCGCCAGCCGCCGCCGCGAAATCGTCAAAGGCGCGGCCCAGCAGCAGGGACTGTTGGCGGTGGCATGGGATTTTTGCCGGCAAATGGCCAACAACTGTGAGATTTGCCCGCTGACTAACCGCGAGATGTTTGAAAAGTGCCTGGTGGCCAGTTAAAGTATAAGCCGCATAATCGCAAACGTAAAGATGAATGGCGGTGCAGTCGACTTGTAGCCTTTGATTGTTGGTCTATGGTCGGTGTGCCTCGGACTACAGGCTTTTTCAAACCAATGAAGTATGCAATTCTGGGCGACATCCACGCTAACCTGGAAGCCTTGACGGCGGTTCTGGAGAAGGCTCGCGACGAGGGTGTCGACAAATTTATCTGCACCGGCGACATAGTCGGCTACAACGCCAATCCCCGGGAATGCCTGGAGCAGGTGCGGGCGCTGCAGCCGGAGGTGGTGGTTCGAGGCAACCACGACGACTATGCCAGTTCCGAAACGGAGCTGATCGGGTTCAATCCTCAGGCGGCCAGGGTCGTGCAATGGACGCGCGACCACCTGGCCGCCGAGGATCGGCAATGGCTGAGCCAGTTGCCATTGCACCGCACTCTCGACTCGCATACAACCATTGTACACGCCACCCTGGACATGCCGGGAAGGTGGGGCTACATCTTCGACAAGCTGAGCGCCCGTGCATCATTCACCTATCAGTTCACCCCGGTCTGCTTTTACGGGCACACCCATGTGCCGGGAGTTTTTGACAAGTTTGGCGGGGTTACCGACGGGTCGTTCCAGGAAACCGTATTCGAAGCCGGCCACAAATACATGATCAACGCCGGCAGCGTCGGCCAGCCTCGGGACGGGGACAGTCGTGCGGCATTTCTTATTTTCGAACCGGGCGAGGGAAGAATAGCTCTGCACCGGGTGGAGTACGACATCAAGGCCGCCCAGCGCAAAATAAAGCAGGCCGGCCTGCCGGAAAGATGCGCCACCCGGCTGGCACTCGGGCGCTGAAAAAAATGAACATTCTCATCGTCAAACCCAGCAGTCTCGGGGATATAGTTCACACCCTGCCGGTGGTTCCGCTGCTGCGCAAGCACTGGCCGGAGGCGGTGATTTCCTGGGTGGTCAACGAGGAATATGCACGCCTGCTTGATCTGTGCCCGGACATTGACCACGTACTCGTCTTCCGCCGCCACCGCTGGAACCGACCGCGGCACTGGCCGGAGCTCTATTCTTTTTTACATGAGCTTAGACAGCAGAAGCCGGACCTGTGCCTCGATTTTCAGGGCTTGTTTCGCAGCGGCCTGATCAGCCGTCTGAGCGGAGCCAAAAGGCGAGTCGGCTTTCGCAGCGCACGCGAGGGCGCAACCTGCTTTTACACCGAGAGTGTGCTGCCGCCAAAGGAGATGCAGCATGCGGTCCAGCGCAATGTTTTTCTGTTGCAGAACGCACTGCAGATCGACGATCCGGTTCAGAACAGCGGTATAAGCTGTTCCCAGGTCGACATGGACAATATGCAGCGTCTGCTGCGCAACTACGATGTGGACGGCCGCTCGGTTTTCCTGACGGTGGCGCCGGCCGCCCGCTGGCAGGCCAAGACCTGGCCGCCGGACTTTTTCATCGACGTGCTGCGAGAAGTCTGGAGCCGGCAGCCGGATTTGCCGGTTCTCCTTCTGGGTACCGCCACCGAGCGACCGCTAGGCGAGATTATCACGGATGAATGCGGGCGGCAGGGTCGCATAGTCAATCTGATGGGAGAGACCGACCTGGGAACTCTGGTCGCAGTGTTACGTCATACTCGGGTGTTGCTGACCAACGACAGCGGCCCCATGCATCTGGCCGCCATGCTGGGCACTCCGGTGGTGGCGCTATTTGGACCCACCGACCCGCTGCTGACTGGGCCATACGGTCAGGCGCACCGGGTCTTTCGGGGCAAGTGCGAACGAACGCCCTGCCTCCAGTACAATTGTCCGAAGGGTACCAACGCATGTCATTACACGGTCTCAAGCCAGGAGGTGGCGGCGGCGG
>SLNM01000350.1 GCA_007133055.1 Lentisphaeria bacterium | reverse complement strand
TGCGCTGGCATATTCCGGCAAAATGACGCGGGTGCAGATACTTGCCCAACCCGCCCATACAACATTCCAGGTTATCCGAAAGGGTAACTCGCTGAACCGTTTGTTTTGTGGCGACAATCTTGCTGCATTGAAAGCGTTGGTCGGCGACCCGACGATCCGAGGCAGAGTGAACCTTGTATATATTGATCCGCCGTTCGCAACCAAGGGTACATTTCTTTCTCGTAAACAAGCAAAGGCCTATGATGATGACCTGTGCGGAGCCGAATATGTGGAAGGGCTCAGACAACGCCTTATCCTGCTGAGCGAGCTTCTTTCTCCGTCAGGGTCGATATATCTGCACCTCGACGAGAACATGGTGTTCCAGATGAAACTCATTATGGACGAGGTGTTCGGAGCAGTGAACTATCGAAACATGATCGTTAGAAAAAAATGTAACCCGAAGAACTATACGCGAAAGGCGTATGGTAACGTTGCAGATTTCATTCTGTTTTACACCAAGACAGAACGTTACACATGGAATCGCCCTGTTGAGCCGCTTACCGACCAGAGAGCAAAGGAATACCACTATGTAGAACCGGAGACTGGCCGACGTTTTATGAAGGTTCCTGTCCATGCCCCGGGAAAGCGCAACGGGGCTACAGGTGGACTTTGGCGAGGCAAACTCCCGCCACCGGGCAAGCATTGGCAGTACACGCCGGAGACCCTTGATGAGATGGATGCACGGGGTGAGATTTTCTGGTCTAAGAATGGCAATCCAAGACGAAAAGTCTATCTGGATGAACACCCGGGGGTCGGCATTCAGGACATTTGGCTAGAGTTCCGAGATGCGCACAACCAGAACATCAAAATTACGGGCTATCCTACGGAGAAGAATCCAGATCTACTCCGGCGCATCATTCAAGCGTCTTCGAATCCAGGGGATATAGTTCTCGACTGCTACGCAGGGTCGGGGACGACCTTAGCGGTAGCAGATGAGCTCCAACGGCATTGGATTGGCGTAGACCGAAGCCCTGAAGCAGTTTCCACGATCTTTGAGCGTTTCGAGCGCGGGTTGCTTCCTATGGGGGACTACGTTTCAAAGCCATCGAAGACTGATTCCCAACCTTCTCTGTTCGATTCGCTCGAAGACACATTCCATACGCCAGTACCGCAGGTTAACACCGAGCACCGCCCCATCACCGGCTTTTCTATTTACGTTGAATGCGATGCACCGTCTGAACTGAAGTGTGCAGTAGATAGATGGACACAATCGTATACGGAAGCGGCCATGTTCGCTTCCGAAGGCAGCAATCTGGCTGACGCATGCTACAGGCTGCATTGTGTAGACAAACGACTTGCCAGCATTATCGACAGCATTGGGCCATGTACTCTCAAGCCGCGTGCGCCGGATTTTGACTTTCTTGTTGACGCGATCATTGGTCAACAACTCTCAAAGCAGGCTGCCGATACGATCACTTCCCGATTGAGAGAACTGTTCATGGGCCGAAGGCCAACAGCAAAAGCCTTTCTCGGTATCCCGAAAAAAGACGTCATGTCGATTGGGGTATCTGGGCGGAAGTATGGCTATATTTGTGATCTCGCTCAACGAATCCAGAATCGGCAGTTGCGCCTGAAGGCTCTTCCTCAAATGACGGATGTCGAGGTGCGCGAGACGCTGACGGAGGTATGCGGCATCGGGGATTGGACCGTTGACATGTTTCTCCTTTTCGGGCTCGGCAGGTTAGATGTCTTTCCGATCCACGACTTGGCATTGCGAAAAGCAATGGCTATCGTGTATGGGGTTGAAGTCAGCGATCGAGATGCCTTGCTTCGCATAGCCAATCGCTGGACACCTTATCGTAGCGTTGGATCGTGGTATATGTATCGAAATGCAAATGCTCAACAAGACAAATCCAGCGTGCGCGGAAAACCCCGCCGCTGATTTGCGGCGGTGGCATCTGAAGTTTTCACGCTGTTCGTCGGAGCGTCCATATCCCGGCGACCCGTCGAATACCTGGAAGCTTTGTATGGTTAAGTTCAGAAAAACGGAAAAAACAAAAGCTCGCAAAAAGCACGAAGATTATGCGTTGCGCAGTTGGCGTGGGAGTTGCAGTTGAAATCGCAAATGGAGCGGCCTGGAGCCGTCCGGCCTCGGACGGTGATTAACGGCGGAGGCCCGCCGTCTCCAAGTGCCCGCGATGGACAAGGGAGTGCGCTCGAATCGTAATCGTCGCCGTTCTCGTCAGCGCCTGAATTATTCTGCTTGGTTTATTTCACCCGGTGGCGGGTCAGCCAGGCGAGGATGCAGAAAAGAGCGCATAC
The DNA here is from genome assembly GCA_007133055.1 of Lentisphaeria bacterium. GTDB lineage: Bacteria > Verrucomicrobiota > Lentisphaeria > Oligosphaerales > PUNB01 > SLNM01. The sequence goes on along the minus strand of SLNM01000350.1, from coordinate 3,169 downwards.
CACCATTCCGGACATCCCCGCCAGAGCCTGGCGAAGCATGAAATCGGGTGCGTCAAACCAATCGGCCAGGAGGGCGATCAAAGGCAGGAGCCCGCCGCCTGTCATGCCGACCCATACCCACTTGCGGACGAGTCGGCCGGCCCAGGAGAAGCGCAGCAGCAGCAGGGGCACCAGCAGACCGCCTGCATAGAAGGCGTAGGCCATCATAATGTTGCCAATAATCCGAGGGCTGGCGATGGCCACGGTGGCCGACAGAATGCCGATTGCCACGACAAGGAGCCGGGCTCGGGCCGCCGCCGCCCGGGCAGGGCGTTTGCGGCCCAGCAAGTCCAGTTCCAGAACCGAGGCGGCGGTTAGCAGGCAGGTGTCGGCCGAGGAAAGCAGAGCCGCCAGCAGAAAGATTTGCACCAGGAAAGCCGGAACCGCAGGCAAAAGCCGTTCGATCAGCCAAGGCAGCGCCTGGGCTCCGCGAGCTTCGACCACTCCGGTTTGAAGGACAAATACGCCGAGCAGCGTCAGCAGCAGGGCGCAGAGCAGGAGAACGGCGGCCGCCGTCAGAGCGCCGGATCGGGCCGCCCTGAGATTGCGCCCGGTCATAACTCGGGAGTAGAGGTCTGGGCCAACCAAGTACATGCCGCCAACCACCGTGGTCAGAGCCAGCCATTCGGTCCAGGACAGAGAAACTGGGACCGCGGTCTCGATGCCAAGCCAGGGCGGCAGGCTGGCGCGCAGCTCTTCGGTCGGTGTCTGCCAGACCAGCGACAGCAGTACCAGGAACAACGCCGCAACGATGACCAGAGCCTGCGCCAGGTCGGTCCGCAAGACTGAAGCCTGACCGCCAAGCCCGGTATAGATAACGACGGCTCCGGCCGTCAGAGCAACGCCCCAGGCAAACGGCCAGCCCAGCAGCGAGGACAGCAGAGCGCCGGCCGCCACCCACTGGGCGGAGATGACACCGATCCACATGACGGTGATCAGCATTGCCGACAGCCAACGGGCCGGCAGTCCGTACTCGCTTCCCAGCCATTGCGGCAGAGTAATGTTGGCGGGTTGTCGTCGCATGGCCTTGGCCCAGGTCAGGGCGAGAAGGAGCAGGCCGAGGCTGCCGCTGCCCAGCCACCAGAATGCGGGCCATCCGATTTGGCTGGCCTTCTCGACGATGCCGAACACGGCCGATCCGCCGAGGCAGGTGGCCAGGATTGATCCGGCCACCTGTCCGGCTCCGGCTTGGCGGTTGGCGAGGAAGAACTCCATTTTCCATGGTTTTCTCCACAGTCCCATGATTACGAAGGCCGCGACGAGCGCGACCGCCAGGGCATTGTAAACCATATTTTTGTTCCTTGTTTACATTGTCGCCGGGAAAAATCGGATGATCAGAGCCGGGGAAGTGGCTGGAAAACTATTGGTCTTGCAGTTTCGGTTCCAGATAGTCGATACAGCCGGCCAGGGTGGCCAGTTTAGGATAGTCTTCCTCGGGCACTTCCACGCCGTATTGCTTGCGCAGTTCCATGACGATGTCGAGGAAGTCCATCGAGTCCAGGTCGAGCTGGTCCCGCAAATTCTTGTCCGGTTCCAGCTCCGAACAATCATCGTCCGGCAGTACGTCGGAGATGATGTCAATCACCGCTTGTTTGATCTGGTCTCGGGTCATTATGGTATGTTTCTCCTTGGCAGTCACTTATATTTTCCGACTATGAGCACCGAATTTATGCCGAGCATTCCGAATGAGTTGTTTAATATAGTTTCGATTCTTGTTTTGGCCATTGGTCGGCCGGCGACCATAATACCGGGGACCGCGCATTCGGGGTCTGGTTTGTCAAGATTGATGGTGTGATGGATAATTCCATCGTCAAAGCTAGGCAGGTTGCCGGCCAGTTCCAGGGCGCCGGCTGCGCCCATGGCATGGCCGATGAAGCTTTTGCAGTTGTTGAAGCAGGTTTCGAATTTTTCCTCGGTTTGTCCGAACGCCTGGCGCAGAGCCACGCATTCCTGAATATCCCCTGCTGAAGTGCCGGTGGCATGGGTGCTTACCAGGTCGATCTGGTCTGGCCGCAGATTTGCCCGGCGCAGGGCGGCGGCAATGCACTCGCCTTGTCGCTGTGGGTTGGGGAGGACAAAGTCGGTGGCGTCGGAATTGGCGGCGTAGCCAATAATTTCCCCGTAGATGCGGGCGCCCCGGTCGACTGCGTCGTGCAGTCGTTCCAGGGTGAATATGGCACCGCCCTCGGCAATGACAATGCCGTTGCGGTCGAGGTCAAACGGCCGGCTGGCGCGGGTGGGATCGGGATGGGTGGCCAGGGCGTTCTGGCTTTGGAATCCGGCGAAGATACCGAAGGTATGTATGCTTTCGGAAACCCCTCCTGCCAGGGCGAGGTCGACTTCGCCCAGTTGCAGTTGCTGAACGCCTTGAATAATTCCCAGATTGCCGGCTGCGCAGGCGCCGCCGATGGTATAGTGGGGGCCGGTAATTCCCAGGTTGACGGTTGCTTGTCCGGCCGGGCTGTTGGCGACGGTCCGGGGATTATGGAAGTGGGACCAGTAGCGCAGGTTGTAGTCAAACTGCCTGAGGTTGTGAATTTCCGCTTCGGTCTCCACGTTCCCGTGTTCGGTGATGCCGAGATACACCCCCACTCTGGAACGGTCGCACCGCTGCCAGTTCAGGCCGCTGTCGGCAATGGCCTGGTTGGCGCAATGGATGGCGATCGATCCTGCCCGAGTGCCATTGCGAATATCCTTTCGCTTCTGGTGGACAGTGGGATCGAAGTGGCAGACGCCGGCGATGGTGTCGCCGAAGTAACGAATGTTATAGGGCTCGATACCCGACACTCCGGCCAGGAGATTTTGCCGGAAAGTGGCAAGATCATCGCCGTTCGGTGCCGTCAGTCCTACCCCGGTGATAACAATTCGTGCTGTTGATGGCAGAGAACCATTCATCCGTGTAATTTGCCGACTCCCGGTAAAAAAAAATGCCCATCCTAGCCGGATGGCAGTGTCCGAATATGAAAGGATTTTATTATATCTTCATTTCTAAATATTGCAACGAATCGAGAGAAGGGGTTGATTTGTGGAGCGGGCACAATAGATTAATCGATGTTCTTGAGATTCACATCTGATGGTTGTACAGTCAAACGGCAGGTAATAGAGAATGGGGAAAAAACAAGCTGTAGTT
>SLNM01000205.1 GCA_007133055.1 Lentisphaeria bacterium | reverse complement strand
GCCAGACGCACCTTCGGGGTGTCGGAAAAATAAGGCGGCACACTCATCTGATCCGGGTCAAAAGTCGGTTCCGGGCATTTTTCCGGCCACATTCCACTTTCATGGGTGCGAGTAGGATTGAACACGGCGAAAAAGGGCTGCTCGGGATCGGGGCGATTGCGCCAGTGCGCCTCGCCGCCCAGCTCGTCCCAGGCGGTCAGGGGCGATCTGAACTGATAGTCGGTTTTTGCATTGTTCGTGCAGTAGTAGCCGGCCGCCCGCAGATATTCGGTGAAGCATTTGACATAGTGCGGCACCACCGCCTCGTAGGGCGTCGGCAGTTCCGGAGCGGCCGCCTGGGTATGGGTAGTGCGCATATGATGGGTGCCGACAGAAATCGGGTACATTCCCGTAATCACCGCCGAGCGAGCCGGAGCGCAGACCCCGGCGACCGCATAGCAGTCGGTCCAGCGACAGCCTTCGGCGGCCAAACGGTCCAAGTTCGGAGTGCGGGCCGCACTATCGCCGTAGCAGCCATAGAACGGGCTGGTGTCCTCGAATGAAATCCATAGAAAGTTGGGGAGACGCATGAATTGCTCCTTATTCTTCCTAGCCTGAATAATTCATGAATTAATCAGGCTAGCGATTGCCGCGGTTAAGTTACTTGCTGTTGCGATTTGTGCCATCTTTATCTGACGCATTACCACGGGAAGAATATCGAACTTGCCGGACAAATAAGTTAATGTATATTGTCGTTCAATCTGCGGGGCTCCGGGTTTTTTTACCCGCGCACCATATACATAAACCGCTAATAAAAAAAACACTATGAACGACGACCATAAATCTCAGGAGCCACAAGAAACATCCACCGGCTCCGGCTCCGCCCAGGAATCCGACCAGGAAAACCGGATTGACAAGGACTCCGACCACCCCGCACGCACCGGCGAGACCCGCCAGTATCAGCCCAAACTGAGAACCAAACCGCGCGCGCCGACCCCCTCTCGCCAACCAGTTTCGCCGCGTCCCGGCATCAAAAATGGTCCGCCGCCCGACAACATTGTGCCTCCTCCCCCATCCGATCCTGAGGTCGCAACAAAAAATCTTACCGGCGACAAGCAGGAAAGTCCAAAAGTCACTCCTGAATCAGCGAGTGCATTCAAACCGGAAAGTGCTTCAAAAGCGTCGGATAGTGGGTTCAAACCGGAGGCTGCCCGGCCGTCAGGAACCCCTCTGCCTCGGGTAAAGCACAGGGCAACCGCCATGCCGCCGAGTGCTCTCGAACACATGGAGAAACAAACAAAAGACGGCCATGATCGTGCCAAACCCAAAATGGCCAAACGCATTTTCGGCGCCGGCCTTCTGGCCGGAGTTGCCGCACTGGCATTGGCACTGGCCGCTTTGGCTGTAGCCTGGCTGCCAAGATGGCGGCATGTCTCCGTTCCAAGAGACTTGCTTGACCATGATTTGTCGGTGATAATTGCCTTCGGAGTCCTGCTCGCCCTGGCTCTGCTGCTGCGGCACCGAATCGGGAAAACGCCGGCATTTATACTGCTTGCTTTTCAGACCGTACTGCTGGCCGCTCTGCTACTGACGGGCTATTGGCCCGATCAAGCACTGGTCAGGCTAATGCAATATGAGCTGCTGGACTTCCTGGCCGGTGTCAATCTGCTGGCCGCCGCCACACTCTTAAGCCTCGCTGCCATATTTCTAAGCGTTCTCCCTGCACAGGTGCGAACGGTGACTGCCGTCGTGGTGACCGTCGTCGCACTGGCTGTTTCCTGGCTGCCCCCCGAAACTCTGCCCCTGCCCGTTTCCGTGCCATCGGGATTTCCCCGTGCGATGCTGGCCGAGAACCAATGGCAAATAGCAGAACGCAAACCAATTGAAACAGTCTGGCGCCATCAGCAACGAGCCGAGGACCGCTGCGCTGTTCGCCTTCTGCTTAGCGAAGATGACTTGGAAAAGTCATTCGGGCGAGGGGAAGCCTACCTGCAGGACGAGTGGGGCGGGTCCGGGGTGGGATTGCTTTCGATGATTCCCTGGCGCGACCGCCCGCACCAGCGTCGCTATGTGAATTTCAGTGCCGAACGGGTGGTCGATGCCTTGATCATAGCGGGCGAATCGACAACTGATATATCCTATCTGGTTGTCTTCGAAGCCGACCCCGCCGAATACGCCGAGCTGCAGTCTTTCATCGGTGAAGTGTTTCAGGCCATACAACCATAGGCAATCGAGCTCATCTCTCAGCCTTCTATAAGGCCGCTTCAAACCTCCACCTGTTCCTCGGGGGCTGTTTCCTCCGGCGATGTGCGTTGCAACAGAGGCTCGACTATCCGCCCGATAAATTCTTCCACCTGCTGCGGTGCCCGGCCAATGAAATTGACGGGGTCCAGCAGAGAATCAAACTTATCGATCACTGCAGCAAAAAGCGAGTCAGCCTGCAATCGGCTGAGCAGGTCGTTCTCCCCACCCTCCTCCTTGACCCGGCGGGTCGCCGCCATTGAATGCTGGCGGATGGCCTCGTGCAACTGCTGACGGTCACCGCCTTGCCTGACCGCCGCCATGATGATATTTTCGGTGGCCATGAACGGCAGCTCTTCGCGAATGTGTTTTTCAATCACCTGCGGCCAGACCTGCAGCCCTCCGACCACGTTCGTGGCCAGAGTCAGCAGCGCATCGACCCCGAGGAAAGCCTGCGGCAGGCTCAGGCGGCGGTTGGCCGAATCATCCAAGGTCCGCTCGAACCACTGATTGGCATGAGTATGCGCCGCATTGTCGGACAAGGACATCACATAGCGGGCAAGCGAGCCAATTCTTTCACTGCGCATCGGATTTCTTTTATAGGCCATGGCACTTGAACCAACTTGCTTGGCGCCGAACGGTTCCTCGACCTCCTTCAAGTTTGCCAGCAGGCGAATATCGACGGCCATCTTGGCCAGGGACTGGGCGATGCCGGAGAGCGCGGACAAGGTTCGGTAGTCCCATTTGCGGGAATAGGTCTGGCCGCTGACCGGCACGCTCCGCTCGAAGCCCATAATTTCAGCCACCCGTCGATCCAGGGCAAGCACCCGCTCATGATCGCCGTCGAACAGAGCCAGAAAACTGGCCTGGGTGCCAGTCGTTCCTTTGACCCCGCGAAAAGGCAACCTGGAAAGCAAGCTCTCGAGGTCCTCGAAATCGGTAATCAAATCGTACAACCAGAGCGTGGCGCGCTTGCCGACCGTGGTTAGCTGGGCCGGCTGAAAATGGGTGAACCCGAGGGTCGGCAAATTCTTGTAGCGAACGCTGAAATCAGCCAGACTGGAAAGCAGAACCGGCATACGACTAAGCAGCAAGCGCAGGCTGTCGCGTATCTGCAATAGTTCGGTATTGTCAGTAACATAGCAACTGGTCGCCCCCAAATGTATGATCGGACGGGCGGCCGGGCACTGCTCGCCAAAGACCTGAACATGACTCATGACATCATGGCGCAGCTCCTTCTCCCTGGCTTCGGCCAGAGAGAAGTCGATGTTCTCGATACACTCCTGCATCTGTCGCAGTTGCAAGTCAGAAATCGGCAGCCCCAGCTCCTGTTCGGCGCGGGCCAGAGCCAGCCACAGGCGGCGCCAGGTGGTGAACTTGTTGTGCGGCGACCAGATAAAACTCATCTTCCGGCTCGCATAGCGGGAAGTCAAAGGATTGTCATAGATTGTCCTGTCCATCTTTCACTCCATGTCGCATGTGCGGGCACCCAATCGGCAAATCTTTCTTGCCAGGGATAAATTATGCCATCTAGGTTTTCTATGCCATCTAGGTTTTCTTTAACTCAGGTACTATACAGTCTTGACCTGCGCCTGCCAGTTGCAATGCGCCAGTTGTAGGGGTTGCGATTTGCGGGCGAGTGAGTATATTTGGTTTTACTTGCAGCGGCGAATAATCGTCCACCGTAATCGTCGACCCGGTTTTCAATTTTCGATAAAGGTTCGCGACAAGGTTCATGAATCCCCGCAGGGGATGGGCTACGGTCGCCAGCCCGTGGAACCACGAACACCCCCATATTTCAGCCCCCGCAAAGGGGCGGCACAAACAGCGACAAGGTGTCAAACTATTTCAGGGCAGGAGGCTATGCCAGGATCACCGAAAAACAACCAACTTTCCCCGGTCTACGGTTTTCTTAGAAACCCTTCGATGATCGATTTTCCCGGGCGGATCAGCGGGGTGGTATTCGTGGCTGGCTGCAATTTCAAATGCGGCTTCTGCCACAACGCCGCCCTGATGGGGCAGAGTCGCCCCGGCCTGCCCTGGAGCAAACTTGAAGAATACTGCGACCGACTGACCAAGCAGTGGGCGGACGGCATGGTAATCAGCGGCGGCGAACCTACTCTGCTCGGGGACGGACTGAAACGACTGATAGACTTTATTAAAAATTTCGGATTGGCGGTCAAGCTGGACACCAACGGCTCGCGGCCCGAGGTGATACGCTCGGTCCTATCCCGGCTTGACTATGTGGCAATGGACATCAAGTGCAGTCTTCCACGATATCCCATGATCGCCGGCTTCAAGCAGCCGGACAGGATTGCCGAGTCGATTGAACTGCTGAAAGAATCGGGGGTCGAATACGAGTTTCGCACTACCATTGTCGAATCGGTTCACAACCTTGCGGAAATAGCCGTGATCGGCGATCTTGTCCGCCCCTGCCGCCGCTATGTCCTGCAAACTTTTATCCCGCGCTCCGATCTGCCGGGGGAGGAAATGCGCAACCAGGCCCGGACTTCGCCCGAATATCTGCATGAAGCGAAGGCAATACTTGAAAACAACGGATGCGCCCGGGAAATTCTGATCAGATAAAGACTGATTGCCGCACTCTCCATAATAAGATTAGACCCATAAATTGAGCTTTCATCCTTGACACCAACAATCGCTTAGGGAGTACACAAGATGACACACCATTGCCAGGACAACATGGTGGCAGTGATTATGGCCGGCGGTTTCGGCACTCGATTCTGGCCTCTCAGCACCAAGGCCAAGCCCAAGCAGTTCATACAACTAATCGGCGACCGCAGTCTGCTGCAAAAGAGCTATGAACGTGTTTCCGGCCTGCTCCCGCCCGAGCGCATCTTGGTATTGACCAACGCCGACTTCACCGAGCTGGTGTCGGCTCAGTTGCCGGACTTGCCCAGGGGCAATATATTTGGCGAGCCTGAGCGCAAGGATACCGCCGCCGCCGTCTGCCTGGGCAGCCTGATCGGCCGGCAGCGCTTCGGCAATCCAGTTATCCTGGTGCTTACCGCCGACCAGTTGATCGAACCTGTGGAGAGGTTCCAGCAAACGCTGCTTTCGGCCGCCGCCCAGGCCCGCGCCAAACAGCACCTGTACACCTGCGGAGTCCGACCGACATATCCCGCCACCGGCTACGGCTACTTGGAACTGGGAGACAGGGAATTGACTGAGGGTTCCGTCGAGCACTTTCCGGTGCGTTCGTTCCGCGAGAAGCCGGATTTGAGCACCGCCCGGGAAT
>SLNM01000217.1 GCA_007133055.1 Lentisphaeria bacterium | reverse complement strand
TTGGGCACAAAATCGTCCGCCGCTATCGCCTGCCAAGCCGTAGGCCATGCGAAGGCTGGTCGCCCGCTATCGTCCGCCGAAACTGAATCTCAACCCTAATCTTTCGCCCTAATCTTTCGCCCGTAATTCGTCAGTCGCAGTTGCAAAGTGCCCCCAGTTTCGGCACACGACACTGACGGCCTACAACAATTTTTCATGGAGAAATTATTATGAAAGCATTCAACACTTGGTTCGTTGGGCGTGTTGCCCTGATCGTCTTCACCTGCCTCGGCCTGATAGCCTCGGTCGCCCGCCCTGCCCCATTGGTCAGCTATGACTTCGCCGATGCGGCGGAGAATAGCACCACGGCCCCCGTCTTCAGCCAGGCAACGGGAATCAACGCCAGCAGCATGACATTTACAAATACATCAGGTGGAGGTTCTGGAGGTTTTAATGATCCCGATCGATGGGATGGGCTGGCCACCGACGCGGCCTGGGCCACCAACAACAACACCCATCATGACGGTATCTACTTCGAGTTCACCATGACGGCCGAACCCGGCTGGATCTTTTCGCTCGACGAACTCACCCTCGACATCGCATATAACGAGACTCGCCAGATGAGACTGAACGTGCGAAGCAGTCTGGATGGATTCGCTGAGAACATCGCGATAATTAACCCCGGCGACACCGGCGACACGTGGGAAGCCCGTTCCGTCGATCTCAGCGAACTCAATGGCGGCGAACCATTGTCGAACATCAGCTTCCGCCTCTACCCGCGCCAAGGAAGCGGCGTCACTGGAAACAACTTCTACCGCGGGGTGTTCCGGGATGTGGCAGTTACCGGCATGGCCATCCCCGAGCCGGGGACCCTGGTTCTGCTCGGCCTGTCCGGACTGCTGCTGCTGAAGCGACGGCGGATTTAGGTTCGGAGGTCGGAGGTCGGAGGTCGGAGGTCGGAGGTCTGGGTTCTGGGTTCTGGAATCCGGATGGAACTGACTGCACGTTTTGTGGAATGTAGAATGTGTAATTGGGAAATGGGACGGTTCCGGTCGGTGGATAAGGCCGGTCGGAGCCGTTTCCGTACCGGATGTCCTTTTTGAAAACCACTTGCCAGTTCTGAATCCGTGATTCAGGTGTCAGCAACCACGTCGGGTCCGCCTCAGATTGTTCGATGTGGATTATGTGAAAGACCAGGTTCGAACCGGTTGACGATAACGGCGACGAGAACGGATCACGATTAGGCGCAAGTGCCGCGCATCCTCCTCCGAGCTTTTGACTGCATGACTTCGTGTCTCCGTGACTCCGGGTTGACGAGAACGGCGACGCGAAAGGTTGACGAGTTACCCGCTTCACACCCCCCAACAGACTTACCCGACCCGCTTAACCGCCACGCTTGCTAGGATACTCTTACCCGACCCGCTTTCCCGCAGGCATTGCAATTCGGATGATACAGAATGGAAAAGTCCAATTCGGGACATACATCCTGAGCGCTTCGGCGTTGACATCAAACTACGGCAATCCCGGCGGACTGAAGAGCCGTCCGCATAGCGGCCAGTTGCGCGTTGTCGGTTACTGGCAATATCGGTTTCCGCGGAAAACCGCCGGAGCGCCCTTGCAGGTTGACCAGCGCCTTGACCTTGCCCGGGTATGGCGGAGCCAGGTAGGTCATGACAATGGGCACCATCTGCTTGTGAATGGCCATGGCGGTCTGCTGATCACCGGTTTTGAAGGCGTCCCATTGACGCTTGCACAATTCAGGAGCAATGGTGACCATGGCCGAGAATGCACCGCAGGCACCGGCGGCATAGGTGCCGTAAAGCATCTGGTCGCAGGCTGTATAGACCAGATAACCGCCATCGTTCAGCGAGGAAATCTCGGCCAGCCGAATCGGGTCGACCTGCTTGACGCCGATCACCCATTCGAGTTTGGCAATCTTCGCGAACAAGGCGGGCGAGATCAGGTTGGATGCCACCACGTTATAGACCACCAGAGGCATTTGCAGGGTCTCGCCGATTTCGCGGTAGAAATCGAGATTGCCCTCGTCGGTGGCGCCATGGTAGAAGACCGGCGTGACCAGCAGCACCTCCGCGTCAGAGGCTTTCGCGTCGAGTCCGGCGCGGATCACTTCGCGGGTCGAATTGCGGATGATGCCAGCATAAACCGGCAGCCTGCGGTGGTTTTCCTCCTGAACAATCTCCAGGCAGCGGCGCAGTTCGGCATCGGCGAGCACTGCGCCCTCGCCGGTGCTGCCACCCGAGCTGATGCCGTTGATCGGTTGATCCAGCAGCCAGCGCGCCTCCTGACGAAAAGCCGCCTCGTCCAACTCGCCCTGTGTGTCAAACGGCACCACCATGGGTGCGATCATCCCGGTGAATCGTTCATTATTCATGTGTGTTGTTCCTTTATTCCTGGGAGTACCGCATCCGTTGGGGCGAGAGCCGACAGCGGAACCACGGCAAGTTCCACAGTGGGTTCTTTCTTGTCGGCATAGCCTATGTAAAGTTTCCCGCCGCGCTCGATGGCATAGGGATAACTGAGCCGGGCATCCGGACGGGAAGGGCCGGGACCCTGTGGAAAGACCCCGTGACGGATGACAAAGACTCGGCTAAAAGTGGTCTCGCCCGGTCGTGTCAGGGCAATGGTCAGAACATTGCGTTGATGGGCACAGTCGGCGGCGGTGGCTCCGATCAGATAATGTTCCCCGGTGCTGAGCGTGCCGGTATATGGTTTGCTGGTGTTCATGTTAAGATTGCTAGGCGCGGCTTCGCCCCAACTGCGTCCGTAGTCGTCGCTGACCGAGACCAGCGCCTTGGCCTGCTCGCCCCAACGGGCGATGTTGAAGATGCGATTGCCGGCGATGAACACTGTTGATTCACCCCATATTTGCCCCAGTCCGGATTGTGGCTGAATGACTACCAGGTCCCATGCCGTCAAATCCTCGCCATGGCTGATCGCCACCGCCGGCAGGTCACCCTCCACACCATCGTGGCCTTTGCTGATGCGGACACCGCTCATGATCCAGTTGCCGTTCGCCATTTTCAGCGGCTCCTGCATTGGCCAGAAACCATCTCCGATCACCAAGCCCTTCGACAGCCAGGCGCCGATCTTGTCGTCGAGCCGATAGGCGCGTGTATGAGTGCGCTGGAAGTTGTCGTGGAATGCGCCGTGAAATGCCCACAGCTCGTCGCGGCGGGAGAGAAAAACCCCGTGACTGACAGCCAGACTGCCCTCTGGGGCGTCCATGACCACCGCATCGCTCCAAGTCCGGCCACCGTCGTCGCTGATGCGGCAGTGGGCCTGCTCGGTGGCGGTGTTTTCATGCGCATTGCAATTGAAGCCGTACGAGGCATACAGCCGGTTCTTGTGCCAGACCAAAGCGACACCCAGCACCCAGTTGCCGCCGTCAACCTCGGGCTGGTGCGGTTGAATCACGCTGAACACAACGTTGTCCAGCACGGGAATGTCGGCGCTCTTCGGCAATTCGCAGCCTGACCAGAGCGAGTATGAATTCGTCATGCTTCTTGTCTCCTTACTTATAGAATGCCCAGCCGTGTCAGATGGCTGCGCATGATATTGACTTCGTCCGGGGTGGCGGGTGCCAGGGGCAGGCGCGGCGGCCCAACTTCCAGTCCGCACAGATTGATGGCGGCTTTCCACAACGGAATCGGGTTCAGCCGACCATTGCTGCCGAAGGCCTTGAACAAGGGGTCGAGGTCCATGTGAATATTGCGGGCGCCGGCCACGTCGCCGGCCAGGAAGGCGTCGATCATCCTGCGCATCAGCTTGCCGATGATGATCGAGCCGCCGCTGACCACGCCAGCCGCGCCCTGAGCCAGGCCGCACAGCACCATGATGTCGTCGCCATTGTATATGGTGAAGTCGTCTGGAGTGACATGATTGTAATCACTCATCTGGGTCGGGTTGATGCCCGCCTCGTCCTTGATCGCAACAATGTTATCGAAATCGGCCGCGAGACGACCGAGAGTTTCCTTCTCCAGATTGAAGCCCATGAAGATCGGGATGTTGTAGAGCATCACCGGCAGGGCTGTGGCCTTTGCGACCTCCGCAAAATGTCGGTAGCCTCCTTCCTGTGTCGGCCTGCAGTAGCAGGGTCCCAGCGCCATCACCGCGTCGAACCCGAGCTTCTCGCCCTCCTGGGCCAGGCGCACCACCTCGCGGGTGGAGTCCGAACAGGCGCCCGCCACCAGCGGCACCCGACCGTCCGCCGCATCCTTGACTACCCGGAACAGCTCCAGCCGCTCATCCAGGCTCATGGCATTGAATTCGCCCGAGGTGCCGGCGACAATCAGCGAGTCGCACTTGCCCGCGCCAATGACATGATCGGTCAGTCTCGCCGCCGCCTCGTAGTTCACATCCTGTGCCCCCTCCCAAAACGGCGTGGCCAGCGGAATAACGATGTGTCCAAGTTTATCGCCGAGTTTTCCCATGATTAAGCTTCCTTTCTTATGTTCAACATGATATATCGCCGAGTTGCGTATTTACAACTTCCATGATAAGCTAAAGCCGCTCAAATGAGATGCAATGAAGTCTTTCATTAATGCGGTTGAAAACATCAGCTCTGTTTCCATGCTTTCACATGCTTTGCTATAACCTGCATGGCATGATCAGGTTCACTCACGCTTCTTGGATAGTAGTAGTAGCACATGTGTTTGGCTCCAAGCCCGATGATTTCCGGCAGGCGGCGGTCCATGATGTGAATATGATCCCGGTTCATGGCGAGATTTTCAATCAGCATGAATGCCTTCTTGCCCGTCTTGTGCGCGGTCTCCACGAAGTACGGCCCCTGGTCGCACAGCAGTTTCGTGGCGGGCTTGCCCATGGCGTTTTCACCGGCATCCGTGCCACGGAACGGCCGCCCGTCAAGTCCGAAAGCGTGCAGGTTCGAGATGGCCGCGCACCGTTCCACCACATAGCCCTTCATATGACCGAATAGGAACATGGAAATGTCCAGCTCGGGATTCATCCTGAGCGCTTCGGTGTTTACGCGCTCGAAGAAGTCGGCCTGCGCGTCGGTGTGGACATCAGGATCGTCGATATCCCGATCTTTCAGCGCCTCTCTGGCGGTCTTTGAATAATCACGATGCTGTAATGCCTTGGGTTCGTCCCAGATAATGCCGCTGACCGGGGCAATGCTGAACAGCCTCTCCAGGGAGGAGACAAAGAAATCAAACGTTGCCGGATGATGCACACTCGCAATAGGCCCGAATGAAGTCCAGGGGGCGCCATTGCTCTGCAAAGCCCAGACTTCAGGGCGGGAGCTTGAAAAAATGCTTGGCACCTTCGGGCAGCCCGCGACCAGCGAACCCCAGCGGGATGGTGTGACATACAACTGTATGCCTGCACGCTGTGCCTCGGCGGCGATGATCTCGATGTTTTCCACGGCGGCGGTGAGGTCCTGTTCAAGAATCCCGATCACCACGGCATCCGTGCCAAGGTCGGCCATCCACGCCATATCCTCCCGAACATGGCGGGGG